>DASQWI010000020.1 GCA_035640355.1 Actinomycetota bacterium | reverse complement strand
GCAAGCGCCGTGAGGCTGAGGGCGTGGTAGCCGGGGATCCCACCGAGCGCGCCGGAGACGACGTTCAGCACGCCGGCATCGCGAAGCTCCCGGTTCGTATCGAGGTCGCGATCCAAGACGACCTCGGTCCCACTGATGTTGTACGCGAGGGCGAGGACGGTGATCAAGATCGCGGCGACGATGCCGGGTGCCTGTTCGAGTAGCGCGATGGGGTCCGCGTCGACGATCGCGTTCGTCGACCAGGGCTGCCAGCTCGGAGCGTCGTCGAACGTCCCCAGGAGTAGCCACCCGTCCGAGCGCACCTCGTCGATCGACGATCCGGTCACCACCAGCCCGATCGCGAACGCCACCAGTCCCAGGCCGAGAACGACCGGGACGGTCAGGGGCCGCCTCACCACACGCTGCGAGACAAACAGGAACCCGCCGAAAACGACTGCCGGCACCCACCGCACGAGCGCGTCGCGCGAAAACAGATCGGCGATCGGGAGCAGGAACTGCGACTCGTTCACCGTGACGGCGACGCCGCCGCCGACGAGCAGCCAACCGACCCCTGCGAGGAATCCGCCGACGACCGGGTAGGGCACGAAGCGAACGAGATCGCCCCGCCGCCGAATCCCGAGCACGACGCTGGTGATCCCGGCCCCCACCGTGATGACCATGGTCGCCAGCACGACCGTGATGAAGTCGCGTGCGCCGCTTCCGAACGCGTTCAACGCCACGGGCGTGGCAAGGACCGTGAGGATCGCCGGTGTCGCGGCCTGGAGACTCCCGACCACGCCTCGGGTGCCCGCCCGCCAGGCCAGCAGGGCCAGCGCGATCGCCGCGGCCGTCACGTACAGGCCCACCCCGTCCGCGATGTAGCGCTTCAGCAAGCCGCTGAACACCAAGCCCGCAAACGACGCGGCCACGACGACCTCGACTGCGCCGATCACGAGCCCGATCGAAAGCGTGCGGAGCCTTCCTCCGGTGCCTTGCAGTTCGGACACGGCGTCGTCTCCCCCCGTCGCGGACGGGACTCTATGCAGTGACCTCTCGGGACGCATCTTCGACCGATGCGCGACCGTGCCTGGGCAGCTAGGCTGCTCGCCCCATGGCGACGATCGTTTCTCCCCTCGCCCTCGAGTGTCGGGAGTGCCGCGCGCGGTATCCCGTCGAGCCGCTCACCATCTGCGAAGAGTGCTTCGGACCGCTCGAGCCCACGTACGACCTGGATGCGATCGACGGCATCGACTTCCGAAAGCACGTCGAAGCCGGCCCGACGTCGCTGTGGCGGTACGAGTCACTGCTGCCCGGCGGGCCGGACGTCGACCGCGTCGACCTGGGCGCCGGGTTGACGCCGCTGCGCCGAGCCGGCCGTCTCGCCGATGCCCTCGGCCTGGAGACGCTGTGGATCAAGGACGACAGCGTGAACCCGTCCAACTCGTTCAAGGATCGGGTCGTGACCGTTGCGACCACGATGGCGCGCTCGTTCAGGTTCGAGGCGATCAGCTGCGCGTCCACCGGCAACTTGGCGAACGCGACCGCAGCGCACGCCGCGAAGATCGGGATGCCCTGCTACGTGTTCGTTCCCGACGACCTCGAGCGGGCGAAGATCCTCGCCACCGAGGCCTACGGGGCGAAGGTCGTCGCGGTCAACGGTTCGTACGACGACGTCAACCGTCTCTGCAGTGAGGTCGCGGACGCACTGCCTTGGGCGTTCGTCAACGTGAACATGCGCCCGTACTACGCGGAGGGGTCCAAGTCGCTCGGGTTCGAGGTCGCCGAGCAGTTGGGCTGGCGCCTCCCCGATCACGTCGTCGTTCCGGTCGCCTCGGGTGCGCTGATGACTAAGGTTCATCGCGCGTTCCGCGAGCTGGCAGCGATCGGTGCGGTCGGTGATCGGCCTTATCGGATCAGTGGCGCACAGGCCGAGGGGTGCTCGCCCGTCGCGCAGGCGTTCGCCTCGAACGCCGATGAGGTGCGACCCGTGAGACCGAACACCGTGGCCAAGTCGCTCGCGATCGGCAACCCTGCGGACGGCTGGTACGCGATCCAGACGGCGCGCTCCACCGGCGGTGTCGTCGAGGCCTGCACGGAGGCCGAGGTGCTCGAGGGCGTTCGACTGCTCGCTGAGACCGAGGGGGTGTTCACGGAGACCGCGGGCGGCGTCACCATCGCCGTCCTGAAACGCCTCGTCGACGCGGGCGTGGTGAAGCGCGGAGAGGAGACCGTCGCGCTCGTCACCGGCAACGGTTACAAGACCGTCGAGGCCCTCGAGGGCACGATCGAGCCGAGCTTTCGCATCGGGCCCGACCTCGACGAGTTCCTCTCCGCGCTCCGAACCTGAGGCGCGCTTCGCCTTAGGCGGCCTTGCGCTGTTCCTGTTCGAACTCGGACGCCACCGTCGTCACGCGGAACGCGGCCGCCAGGCGGTTCAGCGTGATCGCACCGACGAACAGCCCGAAGTCACGCAGCGCGATGTCGTAGTACTCCGGCGGCTCGGCCGTCAGCAGGTTGACGATGATCGCGCCGAGCCACGCGGCGACGACCAGGCTGCCCCAGCGCGGCGACAGCAGAACCAGCAGGCCGGCCGCGATCTCGATCCCACCGACCACGTACATGAACTGCTGCGCCGTGCCCGGCAACAGGTCGTTGATCCACGGAGCCAGGTAGTCCGGCCACTCGACCATGAAGTTGAAGAACTTGTCGATGCCGAACAAGATCGGCGCCACGACGAACGCCGTCCGCAGCAGAAGGAATCCCTGGAACGCGGGGTTCCTGAAGGTCCGGTCGGCGTGGTTCGCAGGTGCCATGCGCACGCGACATCACCTCCAACGCGCGTTCCTACCCGCGCCGGGCGGGGTCCTAACACTCCGAGCAACGACGCCGGCGCCCCCGTCGGCCGCTGCTTTCCCGGGCGTCGTCGGCCAGCGCCACTGCGACGAGCCGCGATACGGTTGCCCGGTGCGTCGACGGGCGAGGGTCGGCGAGGCACTGGCCACGATCCGGCGATGTGGCGGCCTGTCCGTCGTCATCCTCTTCGTGCTCGCCGCCTGCTCGGCCGAGTCGCCGTCGGTCTTGAGCCCGGAGGGCGACAGCGCCCAGCGGATCGACCGGCTGTGGTGGTCGATGCTGTGGATCTCGCTTGCCGTCTTGGCCGTCGTTCTCGGGATGATGGTCGCCGCGATCGTCCGCCGGAACCGGCGCGACGTGGAGATCGACCGCACGACGCCGCCGTGGGGAGACCCGTTCATCGTCATCGCGGGCGTCGCTGTGCCCGCCCTGATCCTCATCGCCGTGTTCGTCGTCTCGCTTCGCGACCTGGACGCGACCACCGGACAAGGTGACGCCACGCTCACGATCGACGTCATCGGTCACGTGTGGTGGTGGGAGGTGCGCTACCCGGGGGGAGCCGTCACCGCGAACGAGATCCACATCCCCACGGGCGAAACGGTGCGGTTCCGGCTGACGAGCGACGACGTGATCCACAGCTTCTGGGTGCCGGAGCTCGCGCCGAAGATCGACATGATCGACGGGCGGACGAACGTCCTCGACGTCCGCACCGACATTCCAGGAACGTACCGAGGCCAGTGCGCGGAGTTCTGCGGTCTCCAGCACGCGAACATGGCGTTCCACGTGATCGCCGAGTCGCGCGACGAGTTCGACGCGTGGTTGCAGAACGAGGCGGAACCTGCTGAGTCGGACACCGAGACGGCGTCGGGGCTCGACGTCTTCATGAGCTCGACGTGCGTCGGGTGTCACACGATCCGTGGCACGGAGGCTACGGGCACGCTCGGGCCGGATCTGACGCACATGGCGTCGCGGCTGACGCTCGCCGCGGGCACGATCCCCAATTCCCACGAAGACCTCGCGCGGTGGATCGAGGACCCCCAGTCGATCAAGCCGGGCAACGTGATGCCACCGACGGAGCTGAGCGATGCAGACCTCGACGCGCTCATCGACTACCTGGAGACGCTCGACTGATGGCGTCGTACGCGGAGCGGCTCGAGCTCGTCTGGCACGAGGGAACCGGGCTTTCCGCGTGGGCCGGAACGGTGGATCACAAGCGCATCGGTCTCCGCTACCTGTACACGGGCTTCCTCTTCTTCGTGCTCGCGGGACTCGAGGCGACGCTCATGCGCGTCCAGCTCGCGGCTCCTGGGCTCGAGTTGCTGTCGCCGCAGACGTACAACGAGCTCTTCTCGATGCACGGCGTCACGATGATGTTCCTGGTCGCGACGCCGATCCTTTCGGGGTTCGGGAACTACTTCGTCCCGCTCATGATCGGCGCGCGCGACATGGCGTTCCCGCGCCTGAACGCGTTCGGGTACTGGGTGTTCTTGGGAGCGGGCGTGTTCCTGAACTCGGCGTTCCTCGTGGGGCAGGCGCCGGACGACGGGTGGTTCAACTACCTGCCGCTCGCGAGCGAGCAGTTCACGCCGACCCTGGCCATCGACTTCTACGCGCTCGGGCTGATCTTCATCGGCATCTCGACGACGGCCGGGGCGATCAACTTCATCGTTACGATCCTCAAGCTCCGGGCGCCCGGGATGACGCTCAACCGCATCCCGATCTTCGTGTGGGGCGAGCTCGCGTTCGCGCTCACCGTCGTGTTCGCGCTGCCCGTGCTCACCGTGGCGAACGTGTTCCTGGAGCTCGAGCGGAAGTTCGGCTTCCACTTCTACGACGCCGACGGCGGCGGAGATCCGGTCCTCTGGCAGCACCTGTTCTGGTTCTTCGGCCATCCCGAGGTCTACCTGATCGTCCTGCCGGCGCTCGGCCTCGTCTCGTCGATCATCCCCACGTTCTCCCACCGCCCGATGGTCGGCTACACCTACATCGTCCTGGCCGAGCTGTTCATCTTCGTCATCAGCTTCGGCGTCTGGGTCCACCACATGTTCGCCGTCGGTCTCCCCACGATCGCCCTGGGCATCATCTCGGCGGCGAGCTTCATGGTGGTGATCCCGAGCGGCACGCAGATCTTCGCCTGGCTCGCGACGATGGTGTCCGGTCGGCTGGTGCTGTCGACCGCGATGCACTTCGTCCTGGGCTTTCTCGTGCTGTTCGTGATCGGGGGGCTCTCCGGCGCGATGTTCAGCGCCGTGCCGTTCGATCAGGCGACGACGGACTCGTACTTCGTCGTGGCGCACTTTCACTATGTCCTCGCGGGCGGCGCGATGTTTCCGATGTTCGCCGGCCTGTACTACTGGGGGCCGAAGATGCTCGGGCGCCTGCTCGACGAGCGTCTGGGCAAGATCAGCTTCTGGCTCATGTTCGTCGGGTTCAACCTGACCTTCTTTCCGATGCACATCGCCGGTCTGCTCGGACAGCCACGACGGACGTACACGTATGCATCAGGTCTGGGATGGGACCTTCACAACCTGCTCTCGACGATCGGGGTGTTCGTCATGGCCGTCGGCATCCTGGTCACGTTCTGGAACTGGTTCCGGAGCCGGGCACACGGCGAGCCGGCGGGCGAGGATCCGTGGAGCGGTGACACGCTGGAGTGGACCACGATGTCGCCGCCCCCCGAATTCAACTTCGCCACGATCCCGACCGTTCGAAGCCGCGAACCGGCGTGGGATCAGCCCGAGCTCCAGGGCGGTGCGCAACCACCCGAGAACGGTGGTCGTCCCCTCACCGATGGACACACCACGCTGGCGACCACGCTTGCCGACGCCGCGCCGCAGGCGATCGTCCACATGCCGCACGCTTCACCGTGGCCGCTGTTCCTCACGCTGGCGCTGATGGTCGCCTTCTACGGCGTCCTGCTCTCGTCGTGGATGGTGGCCGCCGTAGGCGCCATCGCGTCCGCGGGCACGCTCACGGGTTGGCTATGGCCGCGAGGGGAGACGCAGGAGACGTGAGCGCGATGGAACGCGACATCGAGCCCACCGGGCGCCTCGACGAGGTACTGCCGTCGTACGCGAACGGGTCCACTTCGTTCGCGTGGTGGGGGATGGCGTGGCTGATCGCGACGGAGGCGGCGCTGTTCGCGACGGTCATCGTGTCCTACTGGTACATCCGCTTCCGGTCCGGACCGACCTGGCCTCCCGACGGCATCGCGGCGCCCGAGCTCGCGCTCCCTCTCGTGATGAGCGCGATCCTGTGGTCGTCCAGCATCCCGGTGCACCTCGCGGACCGGGCCATCCGGCGCGGCGATCAGCGACGGTTGCGGTTCGGCCTCCTGGCGGGATGGCTGCTTGGCGCGGCGTTCCTCTCGTTGCAGTTCGCCGTTGAGTATCCGAGCGTCCTGGACGAGTTCACCGCGCGGACGAACGCGTACGGGTCGATGTTCTTCACGCTTACCGGATTACACGGGCTCCATGTACTTGTCGGCCTCGCGTTCTCCGTGTGGGTGCAGGTGCGAGCGTGGCGCGGCGCATTCGACGAGCGCCGGCACGTCAGCGTTCAGAACTTCGCCATGTACTGGCACTTCGTCGACGTCGTGTGGCTGTTCGTGCTCCTGACCGTCTACGTCTCGCCATACCTGTGATCGACCACACCCCTCCGGACGCGCCACGAGGCGACCGGACCTCACGGTCGACGTGGGGATGGCTCGGTCTGCTCGTCGGTCCGACCGCGTGGGCGGTGCAACTGACGGCCAACTGGGCATTCGGTGAGGTGATCGCCTGCTCGCCGGCCGCGCGACCTGCCGGCGCCGTCCTCGGCATCGAGGTGAACGAGTTCAACGCCATCGTCAACGTCGGGCTCCTGGCGCTTACGGTGGCAACAGGCGTCGGCGCATTCATCGAGCTCCGTCGGATCCGATCTATCCCGGACGCGACGCCCGGGCAACGGGCGACGTGGCTGGCGACCGCTGGCGTCATGACCGCCGCGCTCTTCACGTTGTTGATCGCCGTGAGTTTCATACCGCTCGGCCTGATCCAAGGATGTGAGGCCGTATGACGCTCGTCGCTCACGCGCTCGTCGGCCCCGACGACGTGTGGCGCGCATGGTCGTTCGACCCGTTGGTCATTTTCGGTCTCGCCACGGCGGCCGTCGTGTACGCGCTCGGCTCGATGCGGCTCCGCCGGTCGGGCCGATGGTCTGCTCGGCGCGGGGCGGCGTTCTGGGCGGGAACCGTCGCGCTCGGCGTCGCCCTCCTCTCGCCGCTCGATGCGGTCGCGGAGAGCCTGTTCTCGGCGCATATGACACAGCACGTGCTGCTCATCGTCGTCGCGGCGCCGTTGCTCATCCTCGGCAGGCCCGTCGCGACGTGGCTCGCGGCGCTTCCCCCCCGTTCCCGGCGAAGCGCCGCCCGCGCTCGAGCCGCGATCGCATTCGCCCCGCGCGTGCTCCGGCGACCGCTCGTCGCGTTCGGCATCGTCACGGTGGCGATGTGGAGCTGGCACGCACCGACTCTGTACGAGGCGGCGCTCGTGAGCGAGCCGGTCCACGCGCTGGAGCACGCATCGTTCCTGGTCGCGTCGATGCTCGCGTGGTCCGTGGCGTTGCGCAGGGAGCGACGAGACGTGTCGAACGCGTTCGGTCGCGCACTGTTCCTGGTCGCGTTCGCGCTCCAGGGAGCTCTCCTCGGCGCGCTGCTGGTGTTCGCGTCGACGCCGTTGTACTCGGTGCATCATGGCGGGCCGGCGTTGTGGGGACTGACCGCTCTTGAAGATCAGCAGCTCGCCGGGGCGCTGATGTGGATCCCGCCCGCGGCCGTGTACCTGGCGGCGATCGCCGCGGTGCTGCTCGGCGCCTTCCGCACGATGGACCTCCGCGCGGAGGGCTCCGACGTCAGGCTCCGCACCGACGGCCTCGACGTCGGATCGGCGAGGGTCAAGTGACCGCTCGCGCGGCGGTCTTCGTTGCGGTAGCGCTGGGATTCGCGACGGCGTGCACGTCCTTGAGTGACGAGCCGACGCCGTTCCGTCCTCCAGGCGTCACCTCCGACGTGAACGCGGAGCAACGCGGGCTCGAGCTGTACGAGCGCGATTGCGCATGGTGTCACGGCTCCGCCGGCGAGGGCACGTCGTTCGGCCCGGATCTGAACGGGCCGCTCGACGGGGGCGCCTACACGCACTTCATGCTGGCGACCGGGCGGATGCCGCTCGACGATCCTGGTATGAGAGCGGCCCAGGCGTCGCCCCGGTACGAGGCGGCGGACATCGACGCGATCGTTCGGCACGTCGAGACGTTCGGCGGAACCGGTCCGGGCGTGCCCACTCCGAGCCCCGCCGCGGGCGATCTCGCCGAAGGCGCGGAGCTGTATCTCGACCACTGCGCGGCATGCCACTCGTCGACGGCGGTCGGGGGTGCGCTCACGTCTGGGGAGGTGGTCCCCGACCTCGACGGCGTCTCTCCCGTTGTCGTCGCCGAGGCCATGCTCGTCGGTCCCGGCTGTCCCAACACGAGCCGGACGTGTGGCCCGGGCGAGGGTGCCATGCCGCGGTTCGACCTCGATGAGCGATCGGTGAACTCCATCCTGCGGTACATCGAGTACTTGCAGCGCCCCGACGACGAGGGCGGTGCGCCGATCGGCCGCGTCGGTCCCGTCGCCGAGGGCGCCGTCGCGCTCGGAGTCGGGGTCGTCGTGTTGCTGCTGCTCGCGCGGTGGATCGGCACCCGCACCGGTGACCGCGGATGAGGACCTCGACGAAGGGCGCGAGCGCCGTCGCGGCGGCGTTCGGCACGAGCGTGCTCGCCTCCGCCGGGCTGGCCATCGTCTACATCGCGGGCGGGAGCCCTCCGATCGAGGGCGCGCTGTTGCTCGTCGCGCTCGGCGGGATCGGCGTCGGGCTCGTCTTGTGGGCGAAGCGGTTCCTGCCCGTCGGTGACGACGTGCAAGATCGTGAGCCGCTGCCGTCGACGCCGGACGAGCAGGCACGAGCAAGCGACTCGTTCGGTGCGGGCGCAGAACTCGTCGCTCGCCGCCGGTTGCTCGTGCGGCTGGCCGTCGCGGCGCTGGGCGCCCTCGGCATCGCCGCGCTGTTCCCGATCAGGTCGCTTGGTCGCGCGCCGGGTGGAGCTTTGTTCCATACGCGATGGCGCGCAGGGGTTCGAGCGGTGGACTCGTCGGGTACGCCGGTGCAAGCCGCGAGCATCACACCCGGAACGGTCGTCACGGTCTTCCCCGAGGGATACGTCGGCGCCGCCGACTCTCAGACGCTGCTGATCGGTCTCGGACCGGGCGTCTACCGGCCGGTGGCTGGACGCGAGGATTGGGCTCCTGAGGGCGTCGTCGGCTACTCCAAGATCTGCACGCACGTGGGGTGCCCCGTCGGCCTCTACCAGCCGAGCGAGCATCTGCTGTTCTGCCCGTGCCACCAGTCGGCGTTCGACGTCCTCGCCGGGGCGCAACCGGTCGCGGGTCCGGCCGCGCGCCCGCTCCCGCAGCTCCCGCTGACGGTCGACGCGGCCGGCTACGTCACCGCCCGGGGCGACTTTCCCGAGCCGGTCGGTCCGGGGTTCTGGGATCGCGGTCGTGACTGACGCGATGCGAGAGGGTGCGGGGGGCTCAAGAAGCGAGCGCGAACGCGCGACCGTTCGCCCTCCGGGTGGAGAGGAGCCGCCCTTCCAGGATCGGATCGGCGCGTGGCTCGACGAGCGGTTGCACCTGTCGCGATTCGCCCGTCAGGCGCTCGACAAGGTGTTTCCCGATCACTGGTCGTTCATGTTCGGCGAGATCGCGCTCTACAGCTTCGTCGTCCTCGTTCTGACCGGCGTGTTCCTCGCGTTCTTCTTCGAGCCGAGCCTGACGCCGACGACGTACGTGGGGCCGTATGAGCCCCTCCGAGGGCTCGAGATGTCGGACGCGTACGCGTCGACGTTGAGGCTTTCGTTCGAGGTGCGCGCGGGTCTCGTGATGCGGCAGACCCACCACTGGGCGGCGCTCGTGTTCATCGGCTCGATCGTGGTGCACCTGTGCCGCGTGTTCTTCACCGGCGCGTTCCGAAGGCCGCGCGAGATCAACTGGGTGATCGGCGTCACGATGCTCCTGCTCGCGCTGCTCAACGGGTTCACCGGCTACTCCCTTCCCGACGACCTCCTGTCGGGGACCGGTCTACGCATCATGTATTCGGTCATCCTGTCGGTGCCGCTCCTCGGTCCATGGGCCGCCTTCCTTCTGTTCGGCGGAGAGTTCCCCGCTGAGCAGATCCTTGGACGACTCTTCGTGTTGCACATCTTCCTGGTGCCGGTGATCCTCGGCGCGCTGCTCGGCACCCACCTCGCGCTGGTGTGGCATCAGAAGCACACGCAGTTCCCCGAACCGGGGCACACGGAGGCAAACGTCGTCGGATCGCGTCTGTGGCCCACCTATGCGCTGAAATCGGTGGGGTTGTTCTTCCTCGTGGCCGCCGTGCTGACCGGCCTCGGGGGCCTCGTCCAGATCAATCCGGTGTGGTTGTACGGACCGTTCGACCCGTCGCAGGTGACCTCGCCGGCACAGCCCGACTGGTACCTCGGGTGGCTCGAGGGCGCGCTCCGCCTGTTCCCCAACTGGGAGATCCGAGCGTTCGGTTTCGAGATTCCCGAACCGTTCTTCCCCGCCGTCCTCGTCCCTGGGATCACGTTCGCCGTGCTGTACGCCTGGCCGTTCCTCGAGTCGCTGATCACGAAGGATCAGGCCGAACACCACCTGCTCGATCGTCCGCGTGACCGCCCGGTGCGAACGGCGTTCGGTGCCGGGACGCTGACCTTCTACGCGTCGCTGTTCGCGGCGGCGAGCAACGACCTCGTCGCCCACTGGTTCGAGCTCGACATCGGGACCGTGACATGGTTCTTCCGCGTGCTCGTGTTGGCATTGCCGCCCGCCGTCGCGCTGCTCACGTTCCTGGTGTGCAGAGCGTTGCGCGATGCGGGCGACGTTCGACTGACCCACCTTCCGCTGTCGTCGGTGTGGCGGCCGGGCGCGAAGTCGGCGCACCGCTGACGATCGCCGAGCCGCGTCGAGCGAGCGGGCTTCAGGCTCGCGCGATCGTGGCGACGACGGCGGAGTAGTCGAAGTCGCCGGCGCCCTCGGCGTCCGCAGTCTCGTACCAGTCGAGCGTTCCACTCGCGACCCTGAGCGTTCGTCCGGCGCGCTGTGCCGCTTCCGCGACGAGCCGCATGTCCTTCAGCGCCAGCGCCAGTTTGAAGTTCGCGGGATACGAACCGCTCTCGACGTTCGCCCGCTTGCCCTTCACCGTCGTCCCGATCGGCGTCTCCGACAGCACATCGAGCACCACGGAACGATCGAGTCCCAGCGCCTCACCCAGCGCGAGCGCCTCTCCGAACGCCGCCATCGTCGCGCCGATCGTCGAGTTCGCGACGAGCTTCATCGCCGCCCCGGCGCCGAGATCACCGACGCGATGGATCGTGCCGAGCGATTCCAGGATCGGCCTGACGCGCTCGAACGCCGTGTCCGACGCTCCGACCAAGATGATCAGCGCGCCGTCCGCCGCCTGCTGCACGCTGCCTCGAACCGGCGCGTCCACCATCTCGACGCCGTCCGGCAGGCGTTCGGCGATGGAACGAACCGCGTCGGGTCCGATCGTGGACATCTCGATCAATGTCTGACGTGGCTCGAGCGCCGCGGCAAGGCCATCGTGTCCGAACACGACGCGCTCCACCGCGTCGCGATCGGTGAGCATCGTGATCGCCACATCGGCCCCCGCGATCGAGTCTGAGGGCGCGCTCGCGATGCGCGCGCCGCGACGTCCGAGCGGTTCGGCCTTCTGGCGGGTGCGGTTCCACACCGTCACCTCGTGATCCGTTTCGAGCAGGCGGGCGGCCATCGGCCCGCCCATCTGCCCGAGACCCAGGAACGCGATCTTCGCCATTGTTCGCTCCTTCTCGTCGACAAGGTCAGTTTGTCGAAATGACCACCAGTGCGTGCACCGTCTCCCGCCCGGACTGGGTACGTGATAGCGAGTGGATCCGGCGCCTCTTCCCGCGATCGGCGAGTACGGACTGATCGGAGACACGCGGACGGCCGCGCTCGTCTCGTCGGCCGGTTCGATCGACTGGCTGTGCTTCCCGCGGTTCGATTCGCCTCCGGTGTTCGGCCGACTCGTCGCCGGACGCCTCGGAGGGAGCTTCGACATCGCGCCGTTCGACGTACGCGAAACCGAACGCCGGTACCTCGACGATTCCCCGGTCGTCCAGACGACGTGGCGGACGGACACCGCCGAGGTGGTGCTCGTCGATGGGATGGTGGCAGACACCTCCGGTGCCCTGTTGCCACAAGCGCTGCTCGTTCGAGAGCTGGTGTGCCGCGGTGGACCCGCTCGCATCGGTGTGCGCTTCGACCCGCGGTACGGGTGGGACGGTCAACGACCGAGAACCCGCCGCGTCGCGGGGCGGCTCATGTGCGTGTGGGGTCCCATCGTCGCCACACTCTCGACGGCCCCGGATCTCCAGCTGGAGCCGGGGATCGAACGCACCGTCGAACTGCGGGACGGCGATCGGCTCGCGTTCGCCATGGGATTGGACGACCACGGTCCGGCCGTTCTCGTCGATGCGGACCGATCCCGGGGCCGCCTGCACGACACGGAGACGTGGTGGCGTGAGTACGCCTCGCGGATGAGGCCGCCGCTCGAGGACTTTTCCCCGACGATCCGCCGGAGCCTCGTTACGCTGCGACTTCTGACGTACGCGCCGTCGGGTGCGCCGGTGGCGGCGCCGACCACGTCGCTCCCCGAGGTGCCCGGCGGCGGCGCGAATTGGGACTACCGCCACGCGTGGATCCGCGACGCGGCGATGGGCGCGTCGGCCTTCCTGTCGTGCGGTTCGGTCCCCGAGCCCCGTTCGTTCCTGTGGTGGATGCTGCATGCGAGCCGGCGGACGCGGCCGGACTCGCGCGTCCTGTACGACCTGGCCGGCGGAGGAAACGTGCGCGAGCGCGCTCTGTCCGGCCTTCCCGGTTATCGCGGCGCCGTCCCCGTCCGCGTCGGCAACGACGCCGCCGGCCAGTTCCAGCTCGACGCGTACGGCTGGATGCTCGAGGCCGGATGGGACTACTTGCGACAGACGAACGACCTGTACACGGAGACGTGGCGAGAGCTCCGGGGTCACGCGGACGTTCTCTCGGAACGGTGGCGGGCTCCCGATCACGGTATCTGGGAGCTACGCGAGGAGCCCCGACACTACGTCCACTCCAAGGCGATGGCGTGGCTCGGACTCGATCGCGCCTCTCGGATCGCAGAGCGCCTCGGCGCGCCCGAACGCAAGCGTGCGCGCTGGAGGGCAGCGTCGGATGGCATCGCGGACGAGATCGTTCGCCGCGGCTTCGACGAACGGATCGGCTCGTACGTGCAAGCGTTCGATTCGACGGAGGTCGACGCGTCGGTCCTCGCGCTGGCGACGATAGGACTGGAACGAGCGGACTCGGATCGGATACGACGAACGATCGATACGGTCCGCCGAGAGCTCGGCGCGGGCGGCTCGCTCCTGTATCGGAAGCGTCCGGACGGAGAAGGCGCGTTCCTGCCGTGCTCGTTCTGGCTGAGCCGCGCACTCGCGGCGACGGGCCGTCTCGACGAGGCGGGTGAGGTGTTCGAGCAGGCGTGTGCGCTCGCCAACGATCTCGGGCTGTTCGCGGAGGAGATCGAGCCGGCGACGCGGGAGCATCTCGGCAACTTCCCGCAGGCATTCACGCATTCGGCGCTCGTACTCGCGGCGGCCGAGCTCGCAGCCGCGGAGCAACAGCTCAGGGATCCAGGAACGTTCCCAGGATCGCTCCGAACACGACGTGCGCGATAAGGGTGACCGTGGGCGTCTCGCGACCATAGTTGAGCAGCAGCAGTCCCGGCGGCTCGAGAACCGCGTCGAGCGAGGGCCCGGCGCGATCCGATGCGATCCTCGGATGGATCCCCGCCGTCACCGGCACGATCACGATCAACGCCGCGACGCCGTGCCACAGTCCGAACAAGGATCCGAGCCACCAGCTCGAATAGTCCAGCGCCGCGAACGCGCCGGCGTACCCGAGCGCGAAGATCTGCCCGTTGACCAGGTGCAACAGGAACCCGATGAACCGCGCTCGGTCGGGGCGATCGGTCAACAACGTCCCCAACATCAGCGGCAGATCCATCCGGGTGAACCCGGCGAGCTGTGCCGCGACCATGATCGCCGTCAGCGTGACCGTCGCCGCCAAGCCGAAGACCGCCCAGCCGCCCCAGTCCATCGTCAGTCCCTGAACGCGCGGAGGCCGAGTGCGGCGGCGACCACGAGCGCAGCCCCGGTGAGAGCCCGCTTGTGCTTCGACGTCCACAGCTGAGGGCTCTTCCCGATCGCTCGATCGCCGAAGACACCGTGCGAGCCGTGATCACCGTGGACCGGCTCGTACAGGTTGAACGGACGATCGTGGTCGAGCGGCTCGTCGGTTTGCTGCGATCGGACTCCCGAGCGAGCGAGATAGCGATCGAGGAGACCGGGAGCGAGCCGGTTGGCGATCATCGTGGCGGCGGTCGATGTTCCGACCCACATCTCCCGCCGGGGATGCTCGAGGATCCAGGCGATCGCGTCGGCCACGATCTCGGGTTGGTAGATGGGCGGGATCGGCTGCGCCTCGTTGGGCAGGAACGACTTCACCCAGCGGAACTGAGGCGTGTTGAGCGCAGGCGCGTGCACTTCACAGACTCGGATTTTGCTCCGTTCGTCGAGCAGCTCGGTCCGAATGGAATCGGTGAATCCCTGGATCGCATGCTTCGCGCCGCAGTAGGCCGACTGCAGCGGGATGCCGCGATAGGCGAGTGCCGAACCGACCTGGACGATCACGCCCCGGTTGCGAGGACGCATCCGATCGAGCGCCGCCCGTGTGCCGTGGACGTATCCCAAGTACGTCACCTCGGTCACACGCCGGAAGTCCTCGAGCGGCGTATCGACGAAGCGCCCGAATACCGCCGTCATCGCACAGTTGACCCACGCGTCGATCGGACCGAGCTCGCCCTCGACGGCATCGGCGGCCGACGCGACGGCTCCGGAATCAGAGACGTCGAGCGGAATGGCGAGCGTGCGAACGCCCGCACGTTCGACTTCGTCCAGGGCGGCCTTCAGCCCGTCCTCGCCTCGAGCGAGCAGGCCGAGCGCCCAGCCACGTTCGGCGAGCGCGCGTGCGGTGGCCCTCCCCACCCCGGCGGACGCGCCCGTCACGACTGCAATGCGCGCCGAGACGGTGCCGTCCATGCACGCGATATACCCTCCGGAGCGGTCAATTTCACAACGGCTGTGCGTGCCGATCGGAGCACGGATCGGCTGGTCCGCCTGAGCGCGAGCGTTCAGTCTCCCTTGACTTGGCCGCCGCCGTGGGTTCCGGGCCGGATCTGATAGACCAGCTCTGCAGACCCGGGCCCGAACCTCGCCTGGCCCCGATGCTTGCCCGGCCGGATGAACACGGGCAGCGACTCCACCGATGCCTGACGGATCGACGTCCCCGTTTGGGGCGCGGTGGCTCGACCCGCTGCGAACCCCGCGGCCCCGAGTGTCGCAACGAGAAGGCTGGCGATCGCAAGGCCCCGCCACCGTGGAACGCCGGACACGACTGCCTGGAGTGTTCCTCCGCTCGCGGCCATATCGTGTTCCTCCTTCCGTCGTTCGTCCGAGACGACGCACGGTAGGCGCGTCGACCGACCGCGGAATCGGGGAACACCCTTTCTGTTCGGGAGGCAGCCTTAGCCTGGGCGGCCACGCCCGATGATGAATTCGCGGCTGAGCTCGGTTCGCGAACGGACACCGAGCTTGTGAAATACCCGCGACAGGTTCGCCTCTACGGTCTTCACGGAGAGGAACATCGCGTCCGCAACCTCACGATTCGTCTTGCCCTCGGCGACGAGCTCGGCGATCCGGCGCTCGGTCGGCGTGAGCTCGCCCGCCGCGGTCCTCCCACCGACCCGCCCGAGCGCGGATCGTGCCTTCGCCGACCACAAACGCGCTCCTATGCGGTCGAAGATCCTTTCAGCCCGTTCCAGTGAGTCACGCGCTCCTCGCTTCTTCCTCGCTCGTCGCTCGATCTCCCCCTTCACCAGCAACGTTCGGCCCAGCTCCAGCGGCTGCGGCACGCGCTCATGCTCGTGCATCGCCTCCTCTATGGCCGGCAGCGCCCGCGCGGCGTCTACCGTTGCAGCGAGGATCAGGCCGCGGCATCGCGCTGCTGTGGCGAGGGCCCACGGCCTTCCGGAAGCATGGCCCTTCGCCTCGTGGAACTCGAGGAGCTCTGCGGCCTTGTCGACGTCTCCGACGGCGACGCAAGTCTCGATGGCATCGGGGACGCAGGGAATGGTCCCGGGCTCCGCCGAATCCATCGTCCGAACGAAGGCCACGGCCTGGTCGAGGTGCTCCTTGGCAACACCGAAGTTGGACAGCGAGAGCTCGAGGAAGCCGAGCACAGCACGGTGGCAGGCGGCGTCGAACTGATCGTCGTTGCGCAAGCAGAGACGGAGCCCTTCGTTGGCGTCCGAGCGTGCCTGGTCCACCAAGCCGACGTGCGCAGCGACAAGGGCCTTCGGGAACAGGATGTGGCCCGTACCGGTATGACGACCGGATTCGACGTCGATCTCGAATGCCTCCCGAGCATGGTGAACGGCCTTGTCGAGATTGCCCGATCGACACTCCACCTCAGCCAGGTAGGCCAGGATCTCGTCTCTGAACAGGTATCGCCCTCGATCCTCGTACGTCTTCAGCTCGGCCTGGAGTGTCTCTCTCGCGGCCTCGAGCTCGCCTCCCCACATCAACTGGAGGCCGTGATTCGTCTGGGGCGTGGTGTACGTCAGATCCTCGATGCCGCCCGCACGTGACGCAGCGTCTTGCAGCCGCTCCCCCTCCGTCATCATCGTCTGGGCGGGACGACCGAGCAGGAACTCGACCATGCCGAACGTCGACACCGACGCGGCCAGCACGGACCCGTCGCGTCCCTTCCGCGCTCGAGCCAGCGACTCCGACGCATGCCGAGAGGCGGTGGCGAGATCACCGCGGTAGATGCCGACCCAGGCGAGATGCTCGCGGATCGCCGACAACAGGTCGGCGTCTCGGTCAGTCTCTTGAAGCGCCCGCTGACACAGATCCTCGACGCGGTTCATGTCCATCCAGCTGATCGCCGCGAGACGGAACAGGATCCGCGCACGCTCGACGCCGGGTGGGGACGAGTGGATGGCGTCTTCGAGAAGAGCCCACGCTCTCCCCGCGTCGCCCGCGTCATAGTGATGCCCCGCGGCGTCCACCATTCGGTCGATCGCAGCGCGGCCGTCCGACGGCCATGTCATCTGCCACGCGAGCTCCGACAGCTCGGCCGCGGAGGCCGGCGCACCTCGAGAGCGCGCTCCGCGAGCTGCGTCGTCGAGCGCATGCGCGACTGCCTCATCGTGGACGGGGGACGCCAACGCCAAGTGGCGGGCCCGTTCCTCCATGTCGTCGACCTCGTCGGCCACACGCCGATGCACGTCTCGACGTTCTGCCGCGGGCGCGGACGTATAGATCGCCGAAGCGAAGAGCGGGTGTGTGAAGGAAATCCGCGCTTCGGACATGGTGATGACGCCCGCCTCCTCGGCCCGTGTCAGGGCCGTGGCCGCCCGATCCCCGAGGCCAGTCGATCGCACCAGTCCTTCGGTCGGACGCGCGGTCGATGCGACCACCAGCAGGGCGCGCCGCGCGGTTCTCGGGAGGGCGTCGACCCGTTGGCGAAGCAGGGTCACGACGTCCTCGGGTATCGGCAGGACCTCGCCGGCCCGAGGAACACCCCGTCGCGCCAGCTCCTTCGCGATCTCGAGGGCGAAGAACGGATTCCCGCCAGACGCATCGTGGATCCGTCGCACGACGGGATACGTCAACTCGTCGCCCATCGACGCTCGGATGAGGCTGTGCAGCGTCTCAGGTGACAGCGGACCGACGTGAACCGACTCGACCGTAGCGCTCGTCGCCATCGCGCGTTCGATGATCGGATCACGGCGCTGTATTCCGAGCCGGACCGTTGCCAGCAAGCCGACCGATTCCTCGGCGATACGTCGCGCGACGAACGAAAGCACGCGCGCGGAAGAGGTGTCGACCCATTGCACGTCGTCGATGGCGAGCAGGACGGGTTCGTCGGCCGACAGGATCCTGAACATCGCCAAAGCGGCCACGGCCACGGCACGTTGGTCCGGCGGTGGCCCCGACGCGTCGACGCGAAGGAGCGCCACCTCGAGGGCGGTTCGCTGAGGTGGCGGGAGAGGCTCGAATGAAGCGGGTCCGACCGATCCCAAGAGGTCGTTCAGAGTCGAATACGACAGCCTCGTCTCGGATTCGCCGGCCCGGCTCGTCAGGACACGCACTCCGTGGGTGGCCGCCGCGTCAACGCCGGCCTGCCAGAGGGTCGTCTTTCCGATGCCGGCCTGCCCGGCGAGGATGAATGCGGCCGGACGGTGCCGGATCCGTTCGATGAAGTTGCGGATTGCCTCGAGCTCAGGTTCGCGTCCGACGATTGAGCGCGTCTGCATCGCCATGGGCTGCACCTTTGGGAGTGGATTCATCGTAGGTGGCGATCGAGTCGTCTGTGAACGAGAGTCACGAACCGGCGTTGCGCCGTCCCCACTTTGGCCGTGGACCATTCAGGGGTTGACACGTCCAAGTGCGCCCGTACACTGAGCGAACCATGACCCGTTTCAGCACGTCGGAGACGCCGAAGACGCAGATCCTCGTACTTATCGTGTAGGCGCGGCCGGGCCGAAGAGGCCCGGGACCCCGCGCCAGATGCCCCTCGCGACGCGAGGGGTTTTTTCTACCCCCGAACGAGCCGAAGAAGACACCGAGGCGACGACCGAGACGAGAGGAGCGGGACGATGCGGTACGAGTTCGAGCGCGGTGGACGGACGGTCGCGAGCGCCGTCTGGGAGGGCCCGGCGCAGGTCACGATCGAGGTGGCGGATCC
This sequence comes from Actinomycetota bacterium, assembly GCA_035640355.1. Taxonomy (NCBI): domain Bacteria; kingdom Bacillati; phylum Actinomycetota; species Actinomycetota bacterium. The sequence goes on along the minus strand of DASQWI010000020.1, from coordinate 8,660 downwards.
GGCAGACCGGCCGACGTTCGACCGCTACTTCGGCGAAGAGGTCGTCTACCTGGACGCCGGGGTCGACTTCGGCGGCGGGCTGGACGAAACGGGACTGACGACCCGGCGGCGCGACTGGACACCGTGGGAGTTCGAGCGCCACGTACGCAACCTGGCGCAGAAGATCGGCGCGTCGGTTCGTCGCGTCGAGACCGGCCCTGTCGAGGAACGAACGGCCGGGGCGGCCACGCGATGAAGGTCACGGGCGCACAGGCGCTGTTCAAGGCGCTCGAGGGCGAGCGCGTCGACATCGTCTTCGGCATCCCCGGCGGAGCGATCTTGCCCGCGTACGACCCGCTGATCGACTCCAAGGTGCGCCACGTCCTGTGCCGACACGAGCAGGGGGCCGGGCACGCCGCCGAGGGGTACGCGTGGGCGTCGGGCCGCGTCGGCGTGGCGATGGCGACATCCGGTCCCGGAGGCTGCAACCTCGTCACGGCGCTCGCCGACGCCAAGATGGACTCGGTCCCCATCGTCGCGATCACCGGGCAGGTGCCGTCGCCCGTCGTCGGCAACGACGCCTTTCAGGAGGCCGACATCTGCGGCATCACCATGCCCATCACCAAGCACAACTACTTGGTGACCGACGCGAACCTCATCGCCGAGACGCTGCGCGAGGCGTTCCACATCGCGTCGACCGGCCGTCCGGGCCCCGTCCTCGTCGACATCCCTAAGGACGTCCTGCTCCAGGAGATCACCTGGCGCTGGCCCGAGGAGATCGACCTTCCCGGATACAAGCCGACGACGAAGGGCAACCTCCGGCAGGTGAGGTCGGCCGCGAAGATGATCATGGAGTCCAAGCGGCCGGTGTTGTATGTCGGCGGCGGCGTGATCAAGGCGAACGCGAGCAAGGAACTGTTCCGCCTGGCCGGCGATGGGCGCCTCCCGGTCACCACGACCCTGATGGCAAGGGGCGCGTTCCCCGACGCGCACGAGCTCGCCCTCGGCATGCCCGGGATGCACGGGGGCTATCCGGCCGTGACCGCGATGCAGAAGGCCGACCTTCTCGTTGCGCTGGGTACGCGGTTCGACGATCGCGTTACCGGACAGCTCGCAGCGTTCGCGCCGGACGCGAAGATCATCCACGTCGACATCGACCCGGCGGAGATCGGCAAGAACCGCAACGCCGACGTGCCGATCGTGGGCGACGCGAAGGACGTCATCGCCAAGCTCCATGCCGAGCTCACGCGGCAACAGGAGGAGGCCGGCGGCGTTCCCGACCGTTCCGAGTGGCTGTCGACACTGGAGTCGTGGAAGCAGACCTACCCGTACCGCTACGACCAGCCGGCTGACGGACCACTCAAGCCGCAGTTCGCTATCGAGCGGCTGTACGAAGCGACCAAGGGCGACGCGATCGTCGTGGCCGGGGTGGGTCAGCACCAGATGTGGACGTCGCAGTTCTGGAGGTTCAGCGAGCCGCGAACGTGGGTGAACTCGGGTGGCCTGGGGACGATGGGTTTCGCCGTTCCCGCGGCGCTGGGGGCGGCGGCGGCCCGTCCGGACAAGCGCGTCGTGGCCATCGATGGCGACGGGTGCTTCCAGATGACGGCTCAGGAACTCGCCACCAGCCGAACGGAGGACATCCCGTTCATCACCGCCATCATCAACAACGCGCACCTCGGGATGGTCCGGCAGTGGCAGGAGCTGTTCTACGAGGAGCGCTACTCGCAGGTGTACCTGTCCTACGACGTCCCGGACTACGTGAAGCTGGCCGAGGCGTACGGGGCGATCGGACTCCGGGCAGAGCACCCCGACGAGGTCGACGCCGTGATCGAGAAAGCGCTGTCCATCACGGATCGAAGCGTGGTGATCGACTTCCGCGTCGACCAGCGCGAGATGTGCTTCCCGATGGTCCCCGCCGGCTCGTCGAACGACGACATCATCGTCGGTCCCGAGGGTCTGCGGCCGACGAATGAGCCCGCGGAGGCACCGGTCGCATGAACGGGCAATTGCACACGATCTCGGTGTTGGTCGAGGACAAGCCCGGCGTGCTGACGCGGGTCGCCGGGCTGTTCGCCGCGCGAGGGTTCAACATCGACTCGCTCGCCGTCGGTCCGACGAGCGACGACGGCCTATCACGGATGACCGTCGTCGTTCACGTCGACCGAAAGCCGCTCGAACAGATCACCAAGCAGCTCAACAAGCTCATCAACGTGATCAAGATCCTGGAGCACGACCCGGGTGACGCGGTCGAGCGCGAGCTCATGCTGGTGAAGGTCCGCGCCGCGGGGGAGGACCGGCCGCGCGTGATGGAGATCTCGACAGTGTTCCGGGCGAACGTCGTCGACGTCACGCGCTCGACCATCACGCTCGAGGCGACCGGCAAGCCCGAGAAGCTCGAGGCACTGCTCGAGCTGCTCCGCGACTTCGGCGTGATCGAGCTCTCGCGCACCGGGCGCATCGCGCTCGCCCGTGGCGACAAGGGGATCCGCGAGCGGGGCGCTCGCTCGAAGGTCGCGGCCGTGGGCGCCGAAGAGTGGACCGGGGGCGGAGTGTAGGAGGGGGAGGAGAACGGTGGCGACGATCTATTACGACAAGGACGCGGACGCCTCGGCGCTGTCCGGGCAGAAGATCGCGGTGCTCGGTTTCGGCAGCCAGGGACACGCGCACGCGCTGAACCTCAAGGACTCGGGTTTCGACGTCGTCGTCGGCCTGCGCGACGGTTCCTCGAGCGCCGCCAAGGCGCGAGAGGGCGGTCTCACCGTGAAGCCGATCGGCGAAGCCGTTGCCGAGGCAGACGTCGTGATGGTGCTCCTCCCGGACACCTCGCAGGCAAGGGTCTACGGGGAGGAGATCGCGCCGAATCTCGAGCCCGGGAACATGCTGATGTTCGCCCACGGCTTCAACATCCATTTCCGGACGATCGAGCCGCCCGGCGACGTCGACGTGACGATGATCGCGCCGAAGGGTCCCGGACACCTGGTCCGCCGCACGTACGAGCAGGGGATCGGAACGCCTGCGCTCGTCGCCGTTGATCGCGATGCAACGGGCAAGGCGCTCCAGCGAGCGCTCGCGTACGCCGGTGCGATCGGCTGCGCGCGCGCCGGCGTGATCGAGACGTCGTTCGAGGAGGAGACCGAGACCGACCTGTTCGGGGAGCAGTCGATCCTGTGCGGCGGGACGAGCGCGCTCGTGCGGTCCGCGTTCGACACGCTCGTCGAGGCCGGCTACCAGCCCGAGATCGCGTACTTCGAGTGTCTGCACGAGCTGAAGCTGATCGTCGACCTGATGTACGAGGGCGGACTGTCGTGGATGCGCTACTCCGTGAGCGACACCGCCGAGTACGGCGACTACACGCGTGGACCGCGCGTGGTGAACGACGCCACCCGCGAGGAGATGCGTCGGATCCTGGACGAGATCAGGGGCGGTGCCTTCGCCAAGGAGTGGATCGGGGAGGCCGAGGCCGGCTTCCCCAACTTCCTCCGGATGCGGCAGGAGGCGCGGAGCTCGCGGCTCGAAGAGGTGGGTCGTGGGCTCCGCCGAATGATGCCCTGGCTGGAATCCGAGCGGAAGGTGCCACCGACGTGAGCGACCCAGACGTAGTACGGATCTTCGATACAACGCTCCGCGACGGGGAGCAGGCGCCCGGGATCGCCCTCACCAAGGCCGAGAAGGTCGAGATCGCGGAGCAGCTGGCCCGTCTCGACGTCGACATCATCGAGGCGGGCTTTCCCGTCTCCGGTGAGGGCGAGTTCCAGGCGGTACGGGAGATCGCCTCGAGCGTTCGCGGACCGGTCATCGCCGCGCTCGCCCGGGTCGTCCCCGGCGACATCGAGCGTGCCGCCGAGGCGTTGAAGGGCGCCGAGCGCTGGCGGATCCACACGTTCATCTCGACGAGCCAGATCCACCTGCAGGACATGCTGCGGATGAGCTACGACCAGGTGCTCGAGGGCATCCGCGACGGGGTCAAGCTGGCGGTGGGGTTCACCGAGGACGTCGAGTTCAGCGCGCAGGATGCGACGCGGACCGAGCTGGACTTCCTGCTCGAGTGCTTCCGCGTCGCCGTCGAGGCCGGCGCGACGACGATCAACGTGCCGGACACCGTCGGCTACGCGATGCCGCACGAGTTCGGAGAGCTCGTCCGGACCGTCCGCGAATCCGTGCCCGACCAGGTCGTTATCTCGACGCACTGCCACAACGATCTCGGTTTGGCCGTCGCCAACTCGCTCGCCGGCATCGTGAACGGTGCGCGGCAGGTCGAGGTGGCCGTGAACGGGATCGGCGAGCGCGCCGGCAACTGCTCGCTCGAGGAGATCGCCATGATCGTCCGGACGCGGAGCGAGGCGCTCGGCGTTCGACATCACCTGAACCTCAAGGAGATCAGCCGGACATCGCGGCTCGTGTCGATGACGACCGGCTACTCCGTGCAGCCGAACAAGGCCGTGGTCGGCTCGAGCGCGTTCGCTCACGAGAGCGGGATCCATCAGCACGGTGTGCTTTCCAACCGCGCGACGTACGAGATCATGGACCCGCTCGAGATCGGGCTCGAGGGCAACCGTCTCGTCCTCGGCAAGCACTCCGGACGACATGCGTTCGCCGACGCGCTGGCGAAGATCGGGATCGAGCTCGAGGCCGAGCATCTGAACCGTGCGTTCGCACGCTTCAAGGAGCTCGCCGACAGGAAGATCCAACTCACCGACCAGGACCTCGCGGCGATCGTCTCCGAGGAGCTCGGCTCGACCGACGCGGACGTCTTCGTGCTCGAGTCGCTCCAGGTCGGCGGTGGGACGCACCTGTCGCCGACCGCGTCCGTGCGGCTCCGTCGAGGCGAGGAGGTGATCGAGGACTCCGCGATGGGCGACGGCATGATCGACGCCGCGTGCGGCGCGATCCAGCGAGCCGCCGGCGTCGAGGCCCGACTCGTCACGTTCAACGTTTCCTCGGTGACTGGTGGGACCGACGCGCTCGGTGACGTCGTCGTGCAGCTCGAGGTGGACGGGCGGCGGGTGACCGGTCGCGGCGTGTCCGTGGACGTGGTCGAGGCGAGCGCGCGCGCGTACCTCGCGGCGATCAACCGGGCCCTCCAGATCGCCAACGGCAACGGCCGCGGCAAGGACGTCAAGCCGTGAAGTCCGTCAAGCTTGGCGTGATCGCCGGGGACGGCACCGGGCCGGAGGTCGTCGGCGAGGCGCTCAAGGTGCTCGACGCGACGGGCGTCGCGGTCCAGCGCGTTGACTTCAACCTCGGCGCCGAGCGCTACCTGTCGACCGGCGACACGCTCCCCGACGACGAGCTCGCGCGCCTGAAGTCGATGGACGCCCTTCTTCTGGGCGCCGTCGGCGATCCACGCGTCCCACCCGGCGTGCTCGAACGCGACCTGCTGCTGCGGATCCGTTTCGAGCTCGACCAGTACGTCAACCTCCGTCCCGTCGTTCGCTACCCGGGCGTCCGCACGCTGATCCCGAGCCACACCGAGGCCGACGTCAACTTCGTCGTTGTCCGCGAGAACTCCGAGGGCCTCTACACGGGGGCCGGAGGATTCCATCGCAAGGGAACGGTGCACGAGGTCGCGGTGCAGGAGTCGATCAACACACGTCACGGCGTCGAGCGGATCGTGCGGTACGCGTTCGAGCTGGCATCGACACGCAGAAGGAAGCTCACGCTCGTCCACAAGAAGAACGTCCTCACGTACGCCGGCGATCTTTACCAGCGGGTCGTGAACGAGGTCGGCGCGGCGGATTACCCGGACGTCGAACGGGACTACGTCCACGTCGACGCCGCGTGCATCTACTTCCTGGATCAGCCCTCGCGGTTCGACGTGATCGTCACGGACAACATGTTCGGCGACATCGTCACGGACTTCGGCGCGATGATCCAGGGCGGTATGGGTGTCGCTGCTGGCGGCAACATCAACCCCGACGGCGTGTCGATGTTCGAGCCGATCGGCGGCACCGCGCCCGATCACACGGGCAAGGGGACGATCAACCCGCTCGCCGCGATCGGCGCGATGCACATGCTGCTGAATGAGCTCGGCGAGACCGACGCGGCGATCCGCGTGGACGCAGGGATCCGGTTCGCTTCCTCCAAGCTCCACTCGATGCGTGCGGGCGAGATGGGCTTCACGACGAGGGAGGTCGGCGATCTCGTCGTGGAAGGGATGCCGTCGTGAGCCTCCGTGTCGAGCTGTACGACACGACCCTCCGCGATGGAGCGCAGGGGACGGGCTTCTCGTACACGGTCGATGACCGGCTGCGCATCCTGCACAAGCTCGATCAGCTGGGCGTCCCCTACATCGAGGGCGGCTGGCCCGGGGCGAACCCGCGCGACACCGAGTTCTTCCGGCTCGCCACCAAGCAGGACCTCCAGAACGCCACGCTCACGGCGTTCGGCATGACGCGCAAGGCGGGCGAGGCGGCGGAGCAGTCGGCGATCCTTCGCGACGTCCTCGATGCCGGAACCGAGGTCGTCTGCATCGTGGGGAAGTCCTGGGACCTCCACGTGACCGAGGCGCTTCGGACCGACCTCGAGGAAGCGGTGGCGATGGTCCGCGATTCGGTCGCGTTCCTCCGGGCGGAGGGGCGCCGGGTGTTCTTCGACGCTGAGCACTTCTTCGACGGTTACCGTTCCAACCCCGGGTTCGCGGTCGCTGTGCTCGAAGCGGCGCGGGACGCGGGCGCCGAACGCCTCGTGCTCTGCGATACGAACGGCGGCATGCTGCCCTTCGACGTCGCGTCGATCGTCGATGACGTCGCTCCGCAGATCTCGACGCCGCTTGGGATCCACGTCCACAACGACACAGGGTGCGCTGTGGCCAACTCGCTCATGGCCGTCGAGCACGGGGTGCATCAGGTACAGGGTGTCGTGAACGGTTATGGCGAGCGGACCGGCAACGCCGACCTGATTCCGATCGCGGCGAACCTCGTGCTGAAGATGGGTGCCGAGTGCCTGCCCGATGGAGCCGTCGAACGCCTCACCGACGTCTCGCACTACGTCGCCGAAGTGGCGAACGTCGCGCCTGACTCGCGACAGCCGTACGCCGGTCGCTACGCGTTCACTCATAAGGCTGGCCTGCACGCGAGCGGAGTCGCGCGGCTATCCGGCGCGTACGAGCACATCTCGCCCGAGGCTGTCGGCAACCACCGCGGCGTTGTGGCGAGCGATCTCGGCGGTGCCGCGACGCTCCGGATGAAGGCCGCCGAATTCGGACTGAACCTCGACGATCCATCCATCCCGAAGCTGCTCGACGAGCTCAAGGATCGTGAGGCGCACGGCTACACGTTCGAGGTCGCGGACGCGTCGCTCGAGCTACTGATGCGGCGCGCCGACGGTTGGAGCCAGCCGTTCTTCCGAGTCGAGAGCTACCGGGTGCACGTCGAGGAACGCGTGGGCGACGGTGAGCCGCCGCTCGCAGAGGCGACCGTGAAGGTTCGCACGAACGGGACCCGTCACATCGAGAGTGCTGAAGGACAGGGACCGGTCGGTGCACTCGACAACGCGCTCCGCAAGGCGCTTTCGAACGACTACCCCGAGCTCGAGCACATCGTGCTGGAGGATTTCCGCGTTCGCGTCCTGGACGAGACCCACGGAACGGGAGCGGTCGTTCGCGTGCTGATCGATACGTCGAACGGACAGCGCGAATGGACCACCGTCGGCGTCTCCGAGAACATCATCGAGGCGTCCTGGGAGGCGCTCGTCGACGGCTATCTGTACGGGCTCCTCCACCCGCGAGAGGACGACACCTCGTAGACCGGGCCGGCACGCGGGTAGCCTGTCGCGATGCCGGTGAGGATCCGTGAGGCCACGCCGCAAGACGCCGAGGCGATCGCCGGTATCCACGTTCGCGCGTGGCAGACCGCGTACCGCGGCCAGCTCTCGGACGAGTACCTCGACGGGCTCCGCGTTGACGAGCGGCTCGACATGCATCGCGCGGCGCTCGAGGCGCCACCGGCCGAGTACCGCATGTGGGTTGCCGAGGAATCGGGACGTCCCGTCGGCTTCGCCGTCACCGGAAAGAGTCAGGACGCCGATGCCGAGGATCGCACCGCCGAGCTGTACGCGATCTACCTCGAACCCGACCGTTTGGGGACCGGCGTGGGACGAGAGCTGTTCCAGTACGCCGTCGACGACCTCCGCGAACGGGGGTTCCGATCTGCGACCTTGTGGGTGCTGGAGACGAACGAACGCGCTCGGCGCTTCTACGAGATTGCCGGCTGGAAGACCGACGGAACAGTGACGAGCGAACGCGTGGATTGCGAGATGCGTTCGACGGTTCGTTACCGCAGCTTGCTCTGACGTTCTGGAGTGATCACGGCCTAGCGGGTGAGACCGTTGGCGTGCCCAGCCCGACTGCCATCGTTGCCCTGGCCGTGGTCGCCTACAGCAACCTCGTCGCACTCGTGATGGCCCTTGCCGCGGCACATCTCGTGCCCCTTACCGTTGCCGTTGTCATGAACGTGGCCGGCGTTGTCCCCGTCGCCATCGCCATTTTGGTTGTCATCCCCGCCGCCGCCGTTCCCGACGTTGTCGTTGTCCCCGCCGCCGTTACCGCCCTTGTCGTTGTCCCCGCCGCCGTTTCCGACGTTGTCGTTGTCCCCGCCGTTGTCGTTGTCACCGCCGTTGCCGCCGTTACCGCCACCGCCGCCGTTACTGCCACCGTCGTTGTCGCCGCCGCCGTTACCGCC
>DASQWI010000019.1 GCA_035640355.1 Actinomycetota bacterium | reverse complement strand
GGACCACGACGCTGGCGCCGACGCGTCAGGCACCTGCCCCTACCGGCAACGTGCCCGAGCCAAAGAAGGGCGCCGAGGAGAAGCACCGCCTGCTGGCGCTCGTCCCGCCGGAGGGCATCCAGCGCGTCGAACGCGAGCAGGGGGACCGCATCAACGTGTGGCCGCACCTCCTGATCGAGGAGTTCATCGCGTTGCTGTTGGTGACGGTCACCCTGGTCATCTTCTCGACGTTCGTGAACGCTCCGCTTCGCGAGCTGGCCAATCCGAACCTCACGCCGAACCCGTCCAAGGCGCCGTGGTACTTCCTCGGCCTGCAGGAGCTGCTGCGCTACTTCCACCCGATGGTGGCAGGTGTGCTGTTCGCGCCGACCCTGGTGCTGCTGGCGCTCGCGGTGGTGCCGTACGTCGACCGCAACCCGAGCACCAAGCCGGGCGACCGCAAGATCGCGATCACCATGTTCACGATGCTGATGATGTTCGGCGCGACGCTGACCATCATCGGCTCGTTCTTCCGCGGGACCGGCTACAACTGGGTGTGGCCGTGGGCGCAGGGGGTGTTCTTCGACCTGTGACGGCCGTCCTCGCGATCTCGAGTGGGACGATCGCGGCGATCGTCGTCATCGCCATCATCGACCTGTTCGCGGTGGTCTTCGGACTCTCGTTCCTGCGAGCGCGTCGTGATCAGCGGGAGCGTGAGGCGGCAGCGACCGCAGCCGCACTGGGGCGACCGGTTCCCAAGGGGCCGAAACCACTCAGCAGGCGCGAGTTCTTCCGGCGTTCACTCGTCGCATCGCTCCTGATCTACGGAGCGCAGTTCGGCGGCGCCAGCCTCGCGTTCCTGTGGCCGAACCTTCGCGGCGGGTTCGGCTCGGTGATCAACGCCGGCAAGCTCGAGGACATCAGCTCGTTCATCCGTGAGAACCGCGAGCCGTTCTACTCGGGGACCGGGCGGTTCTACGTCGTCGCCTACGACGGGCGCCCGACCGACGACGTCGACTACGCGGCGGAGCAACTCACGGCGCAAGGGATCATGCCGCTGTACCAGCGGTGTGTGCACCTTGGCTGTCGTGTCCCCTTCTGTCGTCAGTCCCAGTGGTTCGAGTGCCCCTGCCACGGCTCGAAGTACAACACCGCCGGCGAGTACAAGCTCGGTCCCGCGCCGCGCGGGCTCGATCGGTTCCGCGTCGAGGTGACCTCGACAGGGGACGTCCTGGTCGACACCGCGGAGGTCATCATCGGTCCGCCGCGCGGCACCGACACGCTTCGCCGGCCGCAGGCCGGGCCGTTCTGTGTGGCGACGGCATGAGTTGCCTGGAGTGCTGGCGACGCTCGCGCTGACACAGGCCCAGGGGATCGTGATCGCCCTTGGCGGCGCGGTCTTCCTCGCAGTCGCGGGCGCCGTGCTCCTCGCACGGTCCCGTCGCCCCCGTGACGGCGTGGAGATCCCACGCACCATGCGACCCGGGCCGTCGGACCCGGACCTCGAGACGCCACTGCTGCAGAAGCTCCAGGGCTGGGGGGTCTTGCTCGTCGTGTTCCTCGTCGTGTGGGTCCCCGCGACGTGGCTCTTCGAGCCGGACGCGAACCTCAACCAGGAGGAGGCGCTCACCGAGCATGCGATCGAGCGCGGTCGCCACGCCGTCGAGCTGTTCACCGAGGAGAACCAGGGCGGTGTGGGGTGTGTGCAATGCCACGGCCCCACGCTCCAAGGCGGCATCGTGGCGAACCCGGCAACGGTTGACGACCCATACGACGTTCGCGCCACCCCGAACCTCACGACGGTGTGCGGTGGGCCGTGGCACGGCCATCCGGCCATCCACGGTCTGGACGACATCTACACGACGATCGAGCAGGGGCGCGGCCCGATCATGCCGTCGTGGAGCATCCGGTTCGCCGGCGCCTTGAACGATCAGCAGATCAACGACATCGTCACCTACATCATCAGCATCCAGGACGAGTCGGTCGCGAACGACGAGAACGTCTGCACCAATCCTGAGGCCCAGACACGCGCCGACGAGGAGTTTCCCGACAAGCCGCCCGCGACCGACAACCCGGACTCGCAGCTCTGATGCTCGCTCAGTCCTGCGTCGGCTTCGAGATCTCCTGCGAGACCCTGCTAAAGGGCGGGCTCGCCACGGTGATGGGCTTCATCCTGTTCGTCGGAAGCCCGCTGCTGCTCCTCGGTGCCGTATTCGGACGGTGGATGGGCTACCTCGTGCTCGCCGTCTCGTTCTTCGGATGGATGCTGATCCTTTCCGTCATCTGGCTCACGGGCTTCTTCATCTCGCAGGGTCTCGACACTCCGGTGAACCTCGGGCCACGTGGTGCCGAACCCGCATGGGTCGTGGACGCAGCGGGGACGGACCCCAGGGTCCCCTCCGAGGTGTTCGAGACGTATCCGACGGGCGAGCGGTGGCGGGCGCCCAGCAGCAACGACAACGACACGTCCTCGGTGCAGGCGGTCACGTCGGCGGCCCAGGCGTACCTGGCCGAACAGGCGAACGAACACCTCGGTCTGGGGGAGTTCGAGCCGGGCGCGTTGGCCACGACCGACTTCACGGTCGAGAACATCAGGTTCGCCACGCAGGACGACGTGTCGCTCGCCGCCGCCGAGGGCTACTTCACGGGTGGCGGACCGCTGGTGAAGCTCTACATGCGACACGACTCCGGCAGTGTCGACCGCTACTCGTGGATGTTCCTGATCGGATCGGCGGTCGGGCTCGCCGTGCACATCCCGTTCCTGGACGCAGCGGAACGGAAGCGAAAGGAGATCCTCACCGGCGGCACGGCGCCCCCGTGGTACGGACCGGCATAGGCATAGAAGGAGTAGACGATGCTCGCTCAGGAAGGCGCACCGCTGATCGACCAGGGCGCCGTTCAGTTCATCCTGTTCGGCATCATGGTGCTGGTCACGTTCATCGTCCTGTGGATCACCATCGCGAAGTAACGCAGTAGCTCAGCCGAGCGCCGCGCGCCCGCGCCGTTTCACGTCGAGGAGCGCCGCCTTGCGTTGCTCGTAGTACGTGAGGATCTGCAGTTCTACGGCGAGATCCACCTTCCGCACCGAAACGCCTTCCGGCACGGCGAGCGCGATCGGAGCGAAGTTCAGGATCGACCGGATCCCCACGCGGACCATCAGGTCGGCGACCTGCTGGGCGGCCGGCGCGGGCGTCGAGATCACCCCGATCAGTCCCTCGTTGCTCGCGGCGATGTCAGGCAGGTCCTCCACGGCGCGGATCCGAAGGCCGGCCACCTCCTCTCCGACCTTCGCCGGATCGTTGTCGAGCAGTGCGGCCGCGCGGAACCCTCGCTCGGCAAAGCCCCGATAGTTCGCCAGCGCGTGGCCGAGGTTCCCGATCCCGACGATGACGACCGGCCAGTGTTGGGTGAGTCCGAGCTCGCGCCGGATCTGGTGGATCAGGTACGCGACGTCGTAACCAACCCCCCGGGTGCCATAAGACCCGAGATGGGAAAGATCCTTTCGGACTTTGGCCGAGTTGACGCCGGTAGCTTCGGCCAGCGCTTCGGACGACACGGTGGGCACGCTGTTCTCGGCCATCTCGACGAGCGCGCGGAGGTAGATCGGGAGCCGGCCGACCGTGGCCTCGGGGATCGGCCGATCGTCCACGGCCGAAAATGATAGTGCATTCGTGAATCCGCAGGCCGACGGCCGAGATAGAGCTCTAGGAGGCGATCGCGGCGTCGAGCTCACGCGCGTCGATGCGGATCTCGAACAGCTCTTCCCCGTCGATCAGGACGACGGGGATTCGGATCCCGTACTCGAGCTCGAGCGCGTCGTCGCCCGTGATGTCCACTTCGTCGAAATCGAACGACGCGCGGGCGCGCGCCGCGAGGATGACGTCGCGAGCCTCGTCGCACAGGCCGCACCCCGGCCGCGAATACATCACGACGTGTCGCACGCGAAGGCATCGTAGCCTCGCTGGGTCGAGCGCGAGGGTCCGCTGATCTCGGTGTGATAGGAACGCCCGATGCGGGACGATGCCGTTCGCGACGTCGAGCTTCACCGGCGCGTGGCCACAGGCGACCGCGAGGCGTTCCACGAGCTGTACCGGAGGTACGGCAGCGCGGCCTACGGCCTCGCGCTCCGGATCACCGCTCAGCCGATGCTCGCCGAAGAGGTCACGCAGGACGCATTCCTCGCCCTGTGGAGGACACCTGAGGCGTTCGACCCCACCCGCGGTGCGTTCCGCTCGTTCTTCCTGTCCCTCGTCCACCACCGGGCCGTGGACGCGGTCCGGCGGGAGGAGCGCCTGAGGAGGAGGGCCGAACGCGCCTCGAACCTCGAGCCCGTTCGTGGCGAAGATGTTGCGGACGTGGTCGTCGAAGACGCGTACATGGGCGTTCGGCGCAAAGAGGTTTTGGAGGCGCTGGCGATCCTCTCCCCAGAACAGCGGCAGGTGATCGAGCTGGCATACTTCGGCGGCCTCACGCAGACCCGGATCGCCGAGAGGCTCGGGATCCCCGTCGGGACCGTGAAGACGAGAACGCTCGCGGCGATGCGGAAGCTGCGGCGCTCTCTCGAGCCGGAGGACTGAGTGCGCGAGGACCACGAGCGGATCGAGGAGCTCCTCGCCGGCTACGCGTTGCGTTCGCTCTCGGGCGAGGATGAGGCCGAGGCCGATCGCCTCCTCGCCGGCCACGTCCCGGCCTGCCTCACCTGCCGGCGCGTGCTCGCGGAGTTCGAGGCCGTCGCGGGCGACCTGGCCGTCTCCGCCGACCCGATCGCTCCTCCCGACACGACATTTCCTCGCATCCAGCGAGCGATGCGGCGGCGCGATGACCGCTCCGGCACACGTCCGACCGCGTTCGTGGGATTCGCGGCTACCGCCGTCGCGGTCCTCGGTCTCGGTGCCCTCTCGTTCACGATGATGAACCGCGCCCAGGTCGCCGAGGAGCGAACCCAGATCGCGTTCGAGCTCGCCTCGCTCATGACCTCACCCGGCGTGGATCCGGAGCCGGTCGAGCCGCAGGCGGGTACACCGCCCAACAGCGACTTCGTCCAGGTCTCCGTCCCGGACCTCCGTCGCATGTTCGTGTTGGCGGAGTTGTGCCCGGATCCCGCGCCCGGATACGCGTATCAGCTGTGGTTGGGCAGCGGGGGCGAGTTCAAACCGTACGGGCCGATGTTCGTGCCGTACGACGACGGCTCCGTCCTGATCCAGCTCATCGTTGATGTCTCCGTCTACGACGAGCTCTGGATCACCGAAGAGGTGGCGGGCTCTCGGCCCCAGACGCCTCGAACCGACGGTCCGGCGTGGCGCGGATCTATCGCCTGACGGCCTGTGCGCCAGCTGGCGAACGCTCCCGCGGCGACGACCTCCGCGACGCCCTGAGGAACCCCCAGAACATCACCGAGACTCCGCCGAGCAACGCGAGCGAGAACGGGACGAGTAGACCGATCGCAGCGAACGCCGATCCGAAGGCCGCGATCAACGTTGCGCCGACCGCTATCAGGATCGTCCCGACGAACCGATCACGCAGCTCCGGCGCCCGGCGCATCCGCCACGCCGACCACAGGGCGCCGGCGACGAGCACGAAGTACGAGGGATACGCGACGAGCTGCGGGAGCCGGTGGGCGGGCGTCCCGTCCCCGAAGATCTCCTTGCCCGACGGCAGGTCCTCCGCGAGTGCGGCGTCGTGGACGCCGGCCGTTCGAACGCGGGCGATCGTGTACGCCGTGACGAACACGAGGACGACGTACAGGATCGAGCGGATCGCACGATTACGGACGAGCAGGTCGATCTCGCCCTGGGCGAGGAACGGGACGTTGAGGACGGCGCCGACCGCCCAGTAGACCCGGAACTCCCCCGACGTCCAGCCGTCGAGCGCCCCGAGCGCGACGACCGCGGAGGCCACCGAATACATGCCCAGCGCCGCGGCCCAGAACGCGAGGTACGAGCGGCGAGACCTGAGGAACCTGCGGGCCAGCAGCGCTGTGAACGCGAGCGCAACCGCAGCCGCGACAGCGGGGAACAGCCACATCGCGCGCGCAGCATAGGTGGTTCACCGGACGTGAGGCCGACCGGCTGCGCGTCCTGTGGTCGGGCCCGGTCCGGCTCGTCGCATCTGCCGCTGCTAGCCTCCGCCGGTGCGCCGCGGCACGTTCATCGCGATCGTCGTGCTGTTCGTGCTCCTCGGCGCAGCCGCGATCTACCAGTTGGTGCTGGCGAGCGACGACCGCGACCGATTCCCCGGACCGCAGCCGGGTACGCCGGTTCCGACGACCACGACGACGCCCTGACGCTCGATCGGCTCACGGTCCGGCGTACAGCTCGAGATACAACTCGATGAGGCGCCGCACCTCCTCGCCCCGTGGACCGGTGAGCAGATCGGTGCCATGATCGTCGACCGGTACGATCTCGACGCGTTTCGGTGGGGGCGACTGCGCGTGCAGCGTTTGAGCGTCACGCGCGGCGGGTGCGTCGCCGAGGCCGGCGATGAACAGCTTCGCGGCCGTAACGTTCGTGAGCACGGCGGGATCGACCACGAGGCCCTCGATCGACGTCGGCGCCGAGAGCGCGATGACCGAGCGAACGTCGATGTCGGCGCGAGACGCCGCGATGAGCGACGCAGTCCCGCCCATGCTCGCGCCGACGAGCGAAACGCGCGTCGCTCCGCGATCTCGGACGAAGTCGATCGCCCCGAGAACGTCTTGCCACATCGCCGGCACGTCGCGCTCGCCGGCGGAGCAGCCGCCTTGCCCGCCCGGGCAGTACCCGCGGAAGTCGTACGTCAGTACGAGGTACCCGGCGTCCGAGAGGCGCGAGGCGAACGCGAACCACGATGTCTGGTCGGCGGGGCGCATGTGCGACAGCACGACCGCCGACGTCCCATCGCCGAACAGCCGGCCCTCGAGCTCGATCCCGTCGCTCGACATGAACGAGACGGCCCGGGAGCCCGAGATGTCGACGGGTCGCTCGCCGCCCGAGCATCCAACGACGACGACCGCGACGACGGCGATGGCCATCCGACGGACGAGACGGCTCGACGAGACGTGACCGCCGATGCGCGTCGCCTGGGATGCGGGGATTGCCCGGCCGGCGGTGTGCGGACCCCGCACGAACGTTCTTCGAGCTAGCGGCCCTGTTGCCGCCGCTGCCAGCGGGTCTTCTTGAGCAGCTTCTTGTGCTTCTTCTTCCGCATCTTCTTGCGGCGCTTCTTGATCAACGACGGCACGCGCGTTCCTCTCTGTCTTATACCTGTCTCATTGGGGGGGTTACTCCGACCCGAACAGGCTCCGCAGGTCGACTCGCTTGGCGCGGAGGTTCTCGTCGAGCCGGACGGAGCCCAGTCTAAGCGCCTTCGGCCCGGCCGCCACCGGCGAGATCAATCGCAGGACTCCCTCGTCCTCGGTGTACTCGAGGTAGCCGAGACCTGTGTACGCGCCCGCACCGTTCGACAGCCCGACGAGCATCCGGTGCAACTTCGGTACGTCGAACAGCGGAGGGAGCGCCGGCATGAACACCGTCGGCTTGACACGGAACCGATGCAGCTCGCCCGAGAAGTAGGCCCGCATCGCGCGCTCACGGTTGTCCGCGCGACGGTCGACCGTCGTCGGAACGACGTCCGGATGCACGCCGAGGGGAACGACCTGCGTGGGAAAGAACCGCTGGATCACGCCGAGGAGCGGCAAGAGCTCTTCGCCCCGCTGCAATCCGATGACGAGGTCCGGCTCGAGCAGCTCGACCTTGTGATACTTGAGGACCTGCCCGGTGATGCCCGACACGAGCCCCGACGTGTCGACGACAATCAGATCGGCGCCCTCGTCCTTCGCGCGGCGATGGAGCCTGGCGACCCCCGCGACGACGGGGAGCAGGTGGCCCTGTGCCGACGTCGACCCGACGAACGACATCTCGTCGGCCACCGCGAGGCTTCCGGGTTCGAGGTCCGCCGCCGAGCGAACCATCTTCAGTGTGACCGTTGCGGGCGGGCCCACGGTCTTCTGACCCACGTCGGCGTCGAGCATCGCGGCCGGCCGGCCCGCCTCGACTGCCGCCGTGAGCACGTTGCGCGACAGCGAAGTCTTGCCGGTGTCGAGCCCTCCGACGAGAACGACGGTGTGCTTGGTGCGCACCGCGTCGTCGACGAGCGCTTCGTACTCGTTCACGTCCGCCTCCGGGTTGTCGGTCCCGGAGGCCCGTTCGCACGCGTGCCTGCCGTGTGCCTACGCCGTCAGCTCCCAACTCGGGTCAGGGGTTCGCACAACGCTCGCTTCGCTCGCTGTGCTGCCCCCCGGCCGGTGCGGGCTGGCATGAGGTTGTCTTGTGGTCCATCGGTCCGGTCATGACGTTCACGCGTTCGAGCCGCGCCTCTGGGTCGGATCGCTTCAAGGTTCGGACATCCTACTGAGCGGGCCGCCGCGCCCGAGTGTCAGGGCAGACCGGAGACGATTGCTTGGAAGCAGGGCCAGTACGACTCGGGGCTGACGTTGTCGTCCATGACGATCACCGGCCCGCATCGTCCCTGCGCCCGCGCCACGACGAGCGCCGGATCGTTCACGTCGGCGATGGCGAGGGTGTCCACGCCCCGTTCGATCGCCGCGCCGGCGAGGCCATGGTCCGCGAAGACCAGGTCCGGCATCTCGGCGTCGAGGATGCGGTTCATCGCGTCGGGCGAGTGCGTGTGCCGCGCGCTCGCCTGATCGGTGAGCACGGCGACCCCGTCGAGGTAGCGGATCTGCCACGGATGGTCGCGGTCGGGGTCGTGCCATAGACGGCCGTCGGCGGGACGGAGCACGTCCACACCGCGGGAGCGCATCTCGCCGCCGATCGCCATGTAGAGGTGCGCGAGGCCGACCGGATGCCCAGTCGCCAGCACCATCCGCTCGCGGCGTTCGGCGGCGAGCGCGAGGCGGTCGCCGACCTCCTCGCAGGCGGCGAGAACGCGTACCGGATCAACGGGAACGGGACCGCTGCGAACGCCCTTTTCCGGTTCGAACCCCGCCGCGGTCGCCACGAGCTCGAGCACCTCGGACTCCGAGAACGTCCCCAGGCCCGACATGCCGAACTGCTTGTCGGGGTCGCCGGCGATCAAGAGATGGATGTTGCCGAGCACATTGTCGAGCGGATGACTGATCTCCTCGCCCGCGATGCGGCCGTCGAGCAACCCGGCGACGAGCTCGTCATGGTCGACGTCGCGCGTCGTCCAGCGGTCGTCGATCCGCGGCAGACGCGCGGCGTGTCGTTCGATGACGTCCATCTCACATCCATGGTACGGAAGTGAACGTACGCTTCCGGGGCGATGGAGCTTCGCGACGCCGTAGTCGTCATCACCGGAGCGTCGTCGGGGTACGGCGTGCTCGCGGCGACACGGTTCGCTCGCGCCGGCGCTCGGGTGACGGTCGCCGCACGGCGCGAGGACCGTCTTGTCGAGCTCGCGGAGCGACTCGAGCGAGCGGGGGCCACCGTTATCGCAGTCCGGTGCGACGTCACCGAGCGAACCGATATCGATTCGTTGCGTGATCGCGTCCTGGACGCCTTCGGCCGGTGCGACGTGCTCGTGAACAACGCCGGGATCGCCGGCACGGGGCGGTTCGACCACCAGGATGCGGAGTTCCTCGAACGGCTCATCCGGACGAACGTCCTCGGCGTCGTGCTGACGACGAAAACGTTCCTGCCCACGATGCTGGAACAAGGACGGGGGCACGTGGTGAACGTCGCCTCGATCGCGGGCCGGATCGCAACGCCGGGCCTGGCCGTATACGGCGCGACCAAGCACGCGGTCGTCGCCTTCAGCGAGGCGCTCCATTACGAGCTCGCGCCGAGCGGGGTCCTGGTCACGACGGTGAACCCCTGGCTTTCGAAGACCGAGGGATTCCCGCAACGTCAGACGCCGCGATGGTTGCTCGTCGATGCCGACCGTGTGGCGCGTGTGATCGTCGACGTCGTCCGGAAGGACATTGCGCCGGAGATCTCCGTTCCCAGGTGGCCGTCGGCGCTGCAGGCGTTCCGCGTGCTGACGCCGCCGCTGTATCGGTGGGGCGTGGGCGTGGCCGTTCGGCGGTTCCGTCGATGAAGCGGGGTTACTACGGCGCGAGCCCGAACGCGGGGAACGCCAGGCGTCGGACGCGCTCGATCGCCCGCTCCGTCTCCGGATCCAGGCGATCGCCTTCGATCGTGGGGTCGGTGAACGTCACCGGGATCTCGCGGCCGACCTCGCGCTCCACCGTCTCGATCCAGGACTCGGGCAGGGCGTCCTGGAGCGTGGCGCCACACATCTCGGCGAAGTAGATCGTCCAGGCGCGAGGAACGACGTCGGCCCACAGGTAGCCGCCGCCGCCGGTCGCGAGCCACCGTCCTCCCGTCACCTCGTGCGCCAGCGCGTGCAGCTCGGCGGCGGTATCGCGGTACGCACGCGTCGTCAACCGCAAGTGCGCGAGCGGGTCGCCGGCGTGCGTATCGCAGCCGAGCTGGGTCACGAGCATCGACGGCTCGAACGCGTGCACGATTGGAGGCACGATGACCCGGAACGCAGAGAGCCACGCCTCGTTCGTTGCGCCGGGTGGAAGCGGGACGTTCACCTTCGTCCCGACGGCATCGCCGGCTCCTCGCTCGTCCTCGAAGCCGGTGCCGGGGAACAAGTACGCGCCGGACTCGTGCAGCGAGATGGTGAGGACGCGAGGATCGTCGTAGAAGATCGCCTGCGGGCCGTCGCCGTGATGCACGTCGACGTCGACGTAGGCAACGCGTTCAACGCCTTCGCGCAGGAGCCACGCGATGGCAACGGCGGGATCGTCGTACACGCAGAACCCGGAGGCTCGCGAGGCCATCGCGTGGTGGAGGCCGCCTGCCGCGTTGAACGCGTGAGCGACGGTGCCGTCGAAGGTCGCGCTCGCCGCGACGATGGACGCACCCGCGACGAGCGCACCGGCCTCGTGCATCTGCGGGAAGATCGGGTTGTCGCCCGGCCCGTAGCCGAACTGTTGCCAGTCGCCGTCCTCGTCGTGCCCCGCTCGGCGCGTCGCGTCGACGAACTCGGCGGTGTGAACGAGTTCGAGCTCCGCGTCGTCCGCCGAGCGACACCCGAGGCTCACGACGTCGGGGCGCGCGAGCAGGCCGCACGCCTCGATGAGCCTCCACGTGTAGAGCACTCGCTGCGGTCGGAGGGGATGAGCCGGACCGTGGTCGTAGATCCGGGCTTCGGGACAGACGACGAGGCCCGCTCGGCCGCTCACCCCGACGTGGCGACGGCGGCGATTGCGTCGGCGGTGTGCTCGACGATGCGGCCGCTCTCCTCGTCGGTGATCGTGAACGGAGGTCCGAGCATCAGCAGATCGCCGTCACCGTCGACGTGTCCAACGCTCGAGTAGAGCAGCAGCCCGCGTTCCCTCGCCGCGACGAGGACGCGTTCGGTCGTCTGGCGTGAGCGCGGGTACGGCGCCCTGGACGAGCGATCCGCGACGAGCTCGATCCCGATCATCAGGCCGACGCCCCGAACGTCTCCCACGGTCGCCTCGTCGTCGAGCGCCGAGGTGAGCTCCTTGAGCAGCCGTTCGCCCTGACGCGCGCTCGCCTCGATCAGCCCGTCGTCCCGGAGTCGGCGGAGCGTTGCGTGCGCCACGGCCGCGCCGGTTCCGTTGTGGGACCAGGTGAACCCGTGGATGAAGCCGTTCCGGCGAACGACCTCGAACACGTCTCCGGTGCACGCGGCGAAGCCGAACGGCCAGTACCCGCTCGTCGAGCCCTTGCCGGCGACGACGATGTCCGGCCGAACGTCCCAGTGGTCGACCCCGAACCATCGGCCGGTCCGACCGAATCCGGTCATCACCTCGTCGGCGATGACCAGGACGCCGTGCCGGCGGCACACCTCGACGACGGCGGGCCAATAGTCGTCCGTGGGAACGGCGGCGGCGAGCGTCGCGCCCGCCACGGGTTCCGCGATGAACGCGGCGACGTTGGACGTCCCGATCTCGTTGATCGTCCGATCGAGTTGCTCGGCGTGCCACGAGCCGCACCCGGTCGGGTGGTCGGGATTCGCGCAGCGGTACTCATACACGGGATCGACATGCCGGAACCGCCCCAGCCACGGCGCGTACGGCGCGCGGAGGATCTGCTTGCCGCCGACGTCGAGCGTTCCGATCGTGTTGCCGTGGTACGAGGAACGCCGACCGATCACCGCTTTCCGCTCGTCCTCGCCGCGTGCCAGGTGGTACGAACGTGCGAGCTTGAGCGCCGTCTCGACCGCCTCGCTTCCGCCGCTGACCGGGTAGATACGCGCGTCGTCGAGCGGCAACACCGACGCGACGTCGTCGGCGTAGTCCTCGAGAGCGTCGGTCGTGAACGCCGTCCCGTGGACGTACTGGGTTCGCGATGCTTGCTCGGTCATGGCGTCGACGAGCGAGGCGTCACCGTGTCCGACGCTCACGACGATGGCACCGCCCGCCGCGTCGAGGTAGCGGCGTCCGTCGGCATCCTCGATCCACACGCCTTCGGCGCGCACCGCACGCGGCAGATCGCGCGTCAGCACGCGCGGGAACACGTGGCTCACGACGTGTACACGCCTTCGGGATCGAGCTCTGTGCGGATGAGACGCAGCTCCTCGTCCGTCGGCTGAGGCGTCTCTCCGATCGACTCCGAGACGCGGGGCTTCCAGCCGGTGTTCTCCTCCACCTCGTCGAGGGTCACGCCCGGATGAACGGTGAGCAGCGTCATCTCACCGGTCTGCTCGTCGAACCCGTAGGTGCCGAGGTCGGTCACGACGGTCGTCGGACCGCTGCCGAACCAGCCTCGCGCGCGATCGTTCGCCGGGTCACCGGAGTGACCGGGTGACGTTCGGAAGTCGAGGCGTTCGACGAACGAGCGGCGGGCCTGCCGCATGATGACCAGGATCTTCCTGGCGTGGATGGCGATCTCGCAGGCGCCGCCCGAGCCGGGCAATCGGACCTTCGGGTTGCCGTACTCGCCGATCACGGTGGTGTTGAGGTTCCCGAACCGATCGATCTGAGCGCCGCCCAGGAACGCCGCGTCGATCAGCCCGGCCTGCAGATAGAACGCGAACAGCTCGAACATGGAGGTCACCGCGGTGGAGCCCGACACGAGCGTCGGATCACCGATCGACAGCGGCAACCGGGCCGGCCTGGCGCCGAACACGCCAGCCTCGTAGACGAGCTGAAGCTCGGGGGCGACCGTTCGCTGCGCGAGGTTGCAGACGATGTTCGGCAGGCCGACGCCGACGAAACAGTTCCGTTCGCCGGCCAGCGCTCGAGCGCTGGCGACGATCATCATCTCGTTCTTCGTGTGGCCGTTCGATAGCGAAGCAGTGCTCACGAGTAGTCTCCGTAGTCCACCTCACCGGACATCGCGGTTCCCGGCTTGAGGGAATCCCGTCGGTCGCCCAGCTTCTCGACGTACTCGGCGTGCGTCTCGAGGCCGTACACCCACTCCTTCAGCCAGCCGTCGAGCGACTCCGGATCCTTGGAGATCCTCTCCCATTCCAGGTAGAAGGCGTTGTCTCGGTCGTAGTAGCCCTGGGCGTAGCTCGGGTGGCAGGCGAGCGGCTGCTCGACGACGGCGTCCACCACGATGCCGGGGATGATCGTTCGATTCGGATCCCGACGGACGACGGCGTCGTCGACGACCTCCTCGCACACGACGATCACGCGCTCGGCGGCGAACGCGGCCTCCTTCTGACAGCCGAGAAGTCCCCAGATCTGGGTGTCGCCGGCCGCCGTGGCGCGCTGCGCGTGCACGATCGTCACGTCTGGCTTCAACGGCGGCACGACGTACACCTCGGTTCCGTCGTCGAAGGGCGATCGCATCGGCTTGATGTTGGGAGTAACTCGCGGGATGTCGCTCTCGTAATACGAGCGGATCGGGAAGAACGGAAGGTTCGACGCGCCGGCGACGTATCGGCACACCATGCCGAAGTGCGAGTATTCCTCGATCTCGAGCGGCTCCGGGTCGGCTTGCTCGATCCGGCGGCGGACGGCGTGGAGCGAGCCGACACCCGGGTTCCCCAGCCACGAGAAGATGAGCTTGCGCGCGACGCCCGCGCCGATCATCTGATCGTAGATCACATCGGGCGTCATCCTCGCGAGCGTCAGGTCGCGTTTCCGCTGGCGGATGATCTCGTGCCCGGCCGCGAAACAGATGAGGTGAGTGAATCCCTCGATCGCGACGGTGTCGCCGTCGCGGACGATTTCCGCGACGGCGTCACGCATCGTCGCGACCTTGCTCATGCGTACGTCCTGGCCGTCGTCCCGCCTAGGCTTTCGCCACCTCCGCGACGGCTTCCTCGAACACCTCGAGCGCCGTCTCGGCCTGATCGCGCTTGAGCACGAGCGGAGGCGATAGACGGACAACGTCCTCGCCGGCGCCGAGCACGAGCAGCCCGCGCCGGAACGCGGCGTCCTCGACCGCGACCATGTGCTCGTGATCGCTGAACTGCACGCCGATCATCAGGCCGACGCCGCGAACGTCACGCATCTCGGCACGGCGGCTCGCCATCGCGCGGAGCCCGTCGATGAGCACACCGCCCACCTGGCGGGCGTTCTCGATCAAACCATCCTCGAGGAGCTCGAGCGTGGCGAGCGCGGCCGCGCACGAAACCGGATTCCCACCGTAGGTGGAGCCGTGGGCGCCGGCGTCCCACTTCATGAGGCCTTCGCGCGCGATCATCGCCCCGAGCGGCATCCCGCTGGCGATCCCCTTGCCAGCGGCAACGATGTCGGGCTCGGTGCCGAAGTGCTCGATCGCCCACATCTTGCCGGTCCGGCCCATCCCGCTTTGCACCTCGTCGGCCACGAGCACGATGCCGAAGCGGTCGCACAAGTCGCGCAGGTAAGGGAACCATCCGTCGGGCGGGAACACGTATCCGCCCTCGCCGAGGACCGGCTCCACCACGATGGCCGCGACCTCCTCCGGCGCCACCAAGTGCTTGAAGACCACCGACTCCAGGTGCTCGAAGTCGCCGAAGTGCGTGTGAACGACGCCGGGGAGCAGCGGCGCGAACCCAGTCCGGTACTTCGCCTTGCTCGTGGTGAGGGACAGCGACCCGTAGGAACGCCCGTGAAACGCGTTCAGCATCCCCACGACGTACTGCCTGCCCGTCGCGAACCGCGCGAGCTTGATCGACGCCTCGACGGCCTCCGTCCCCGAGTTCGTCAGGAACGTCTTCGCCGCGTCCGAGAACGGCGCGATGCGCGCGAGCTGCTCGCACAGCTCCGAATAGATCGGTAGGTAGAAGTCGCTCGCCGAGTAGTGGATCAGCTCGGCGGCCTGGCGGGTGATCGCCTCGACGACTCGGGGGTGCGAATGCCCGGTCGAGGTGACCGCGATCCCGGCGTTCACGTCGAGGAACAGGTTGCCGTCGACGTCCTCGACCACGCAGCCGGCGCCCTGCTTGGGAACGAAGTCGTACACGCGTGGCAGTGAAGGGCTGGTGACCTTGCGGTCGCGTTCGATCGTCGCCCGCGCCTGGGGCCCCGGGACGTCGGTGACGAGCCGCGGGGCCTGCGCGTTCGCCAGATCGGCAAGCTCCGTGACGCTGCTCACTCCTCGATCACCGTCCGGGACTGCTCGCGCAGGTACTGCTGAACGTAGTACGGGCCGCCGCCGGCTTTACCGCTCGTTCCGGAGCCCTTCCAGCCGCCGAACGGCTGGACCCCCGGCCACGCGCCGGTGGTCGCGCCTGCGCGCCGGTTGACGTAGACGACGCCCGCCTCGATCGAGCTCAGCCACTTGTCGATCTCGGCACGATCCTCGCTGTAGAACCCTGCGGTCAGGCCGTACTCGGTGTCGTTGGCGAGCTTGATCGCCTCGTCCAGATCGTCGTACGGCGCCACCGTGACGAACGGCACGAACAGCTCCTCCTTCCAGATCCATGAGTCGAGCGGGACCTCTGCGATCGTCGGCTGAACGAAGGTGCCGTTCGCGTACTCGCCGTCGCTCAGCCGCTCGCCCCCCGTGACGATCGTGCCGTTCTTCTTGGCCTCCTCGGCCGCGCGCTCGAACGTCTCGACGGCGTTGTCGTCGATCACCGGTCCGAGCCAGTTCTCCTTCTCGAGCGGGTCGCCGATCTTGATCTTCTCCGACTTCTCCTTGAGCATCCTGACGAACTCGTCGTGCACGCTCCGGTGTACGTACACCCGCGAGTTCGCCGAGCACTTCTGTCCACCGAAGCCGAACGCCGAACGCATCACGCCGTCGGTCGCCTTGTCGAGATCGGCCTTCTCCGTGACGATCGTGGGGTTCTTCCCGCCCATCTCGCAGATGACCGGCTTGGGGTAGTCCTTCGCGAAGTTCTTGTAGATCCCCATGCCGACCTCGTACGAGCCGGTGAACGTGATGCCGTCGACATCGGGGTGGTTCACGATCTCGTCGCCGACGACGCTGCCCGGGCCGCTCAGGTAGTGGAAGACGCCCTTCGGAACGCCGGCCGCCATGTAGACCTCGTACAACTTCAGCCCGGTGAACACGCCCATGTGCGCCGGCTTGAACACCACGGTATTGCCGGCGACGAGCGCGCCCGATGATGGGCCCGCGGCAAGCGCCATCGGGAAGTTAAATGGGCTGATGACCGCCCACACGCCGTACGGCCGTAGGACGTCGTAGTACTCCCCGGGCGAGCCGAGCGACTGCATCGGTCTGCGGAATCCGTCGTTGTCCTCGATCTCATTGGCGTTCCACCGCAGCAGGTCGGCGGACTCCTCGACGTCGCCGAGCGCCTCGAGCCGGTTCTTGCCGACCTCCATGGCCATCAGGGCGGAAAGCTCGTTCCGCTGCTCCGTCATGAGATCGGCGGCCTTGCGGATGATCGCCACGCGGTCCTGCCAGGGGCGATTGGCCCACTCGTGAAACGCCGCGCTGGCGGACGCGACGGCGTCACGAACGTCCTCCCTGGTCCCTTGGGCGAAGTGGCCGATCAGCGTACCGTCGATCGGCGAGCGGGCCTCCTTGTAGCCGGAGCCCTCGCGCGCCTCTCCGTTCACGTACAGAGGGTGCTTCTGGCCGAGCCACGAGCGCGCGATCTCGATGCCCTTTTCGTACTGCCGGTGCATCTCCTCGTTGTCCGCGGACATCGTGGCGTAAGTGATCCGGAAACCTTGCTCTGCCATCGGATTGCCCTCCCGGAGTGCGGATGCTGAACTTGCATCGTAGCCGCCCCGCGCGAACGGCCCCAAATCCCCCACACGTTCCCCCTACTAGCCCCCGGATACCCTGGAATCGCACGGTAGCCGGGCGTACCATCGGCCTCCCTTTGTGAGGCTCGTGACCTTCGACCGGAGGGGGCACCGGCGACTGGGAGCGCTTCTCCAGGGGAAGGTCGTCGACCTGCCCGAGCTGGTCGGACACCCCGCCTTCCCCGACACGATGGAGCGTCTGGTCCGGCGAAACGGGGGGACGGTGCTCGATGCCGCCCGGGCCGCCCTTGAGCGCGACGAGGCAGACGTGATGGCCTGCGTCGTCGACGAAGCGCGGCTACTCGCATCCGTCGTTCCGTCGACGCTCCGCTCATCGGACGCCGCCGAGAGCCATCGCCCCGTGTTTGGCCCCGACGACGAGATCCCGTGGCCCGAGGGCGCCGGCTGGCTCGAGTTTCACCCGAAGATCGCCGCCGTCCTGCGCCGGCCGGTGGACGACGCGCTGCGACCCGAGAACGTGCCGGACGCGATATTCGGCTACACGCTCGTGGC
The DNA here is from genome assembly GCA_035640355.1 of Actinomycetota bacterium. Lineage (NCBI taxonomy): Bacteria > Bacillati > Actinomycetota > Actinomycetota bacterium. The sequence continues at coordinate 106,021 of DASQWI010000019.1, read as the reverse complement.
TGACTGGTTCGCGCTCAGCGCGTCCGGAGACCCGATCGCCACGCCCGCGGGCGTTCCGGTCTCCATCGGCCCGAGCGTGGTGACGGCGGACGAGATCGATCCGCAGACCACGTTCGTCACCATTCGGGTGGACGGCACCGAGTGGCTCAAGGGAAACCTCAACGGTACGGCGCGGTCGTTGCTGCGAGAGGTCGCCGCCGCGTCACGCCAAGAACGATTGAGCCCGGGCGACGCGTTCGCGTCGGCGCCGTTTGAGATCCCCGGGTTCGAACACCGGATCTGGCAGGGCGCCGAGGTCGAGGTCGAGGGCGAAGGGATCGGCGTGCTGCGGAACCGCCTGGGCCGCCGCTAACTGGGGTCGGAGCTACTTCCGGCGCGCTGCCTTGCGGGCCTTGCCCCGCTCCTCGGCGGCGCGCTTGCGTGCTTCCTTCTTTCTGCGTACCCGGTCGTGCGCCCAGCGCACCTTCGCTCGGTCGCCGCGGCCCATCAGCCCTCGTCCTCCTCTCCGCCCTTGGCGAGCTCCGCGCTCCGGTGTCGGGCGGCGTCGATCGCGTTGAGGAACGCGGCGCGGACGCCGGCCTCCTCGAGATGTCGGATCGCGGCGATCGTCGTTCCGCCCGGTGACGTCACCATCTCGCGAAGCTCGACCGGGTGCTTCCCGGTGTCGCGAAGCATCTTGGCCGAGCCCAGCATGGTCTGGATGATGAGCTCGGTGGCCACGTCGCGCGAGAGTCCGAGAAGGATGCAGGCCTCGATCATCGCCTCGGCGAGCAAGAAGAAGTACGCGGGACCGCTGCCGCTGGTCGCGGTGATCGCGTCGAGGTGCGTCTCCTTCAGGCGCAGCACCCTGCCCACGTAACCGAGGAGCTCCTCGGCCACCGCGAGGTGCTTGTCCTCCGCGTGTTGGCCGGCGGCGACGACGGACATCGCCTCGTCGACGAGCACGGCGACGTTCGACATCACTCGAACGACGGGAACCATCTCGGTGAGATGCCTCTCCACGAACGACGTCCGGATGCCCGCCGCGAAGCTCACCACCAGGTGGTCGGACGTCACCGAGTCCGCGATCTGTTCGAGGAGCGCCTCCATGTCCTGCGGCTTGACCATCAGGACGAGCGTCTTCGCGCGTTCGACGGCGTCCGGGTTGGACAAGGTCGCGGAAACCCCGTGCCGTTCGGCGAGCTCGCGCGCTCGCTCCTCGCGCCGAGCCGTGACCACGATCTCGTCCGGAGTGCGCCCGCGCGAGCGGATCAGCCCCGAAATGAGCGCCTCGCCCATGCGGCCGCCGCCGAGGAACGCCACCGTCCGGTCGTCCAACTGCCAGTCTCCCGAGGGGATCGGTCCCCATCCCTGGCGGACGGGGCGACCATGTTCGCAGCCGGATGCGTCGCCGTCGAGCCTCGCCCGCTATCCGGTGGCGATGCCGCTCCGAAGGACCTCGATGAACTCGCGGATCCGAACGTTGCGGCGTTCGGGGAGGAATGGCTTCCGGTGGACCAAGCCGGGGTCGAGCTCCTCGCTCGCAAGCGCGTCCTGGAACCGTTCGGCGACCCAGTCGAGGACCGTGGCGATCATGTCGGGGTCGACGTCGTCGCGCACCTCTCCGCGCCGGATCCCGAACTCGACGAAGTCGAGCGTTCCGTAGGGGTCCTCGCTTCGCATCAGTCGGTCGATCGGTCGACGGAGGCCGAGACCGGTGTCATGGCGGCCGATCATGGCCACCCGGTTCGGTACCCACGCGTCGCTCAGCGACTGTTCCGTGAGGTCGATCCAGTAATCGAAAACCGCCCAGAATCCCCGATCGATCACGTCCTGCGGTGCATCCAGCCATGCGGGCAGCTCGCTCACCGCGCGTTCGAACGCCGCGAGGAACAGCCCTTCCTTGGTTCCGAAGTGAAGGAAGACGGTGCCCTTGGCCACGCCCACCTCGGCCGCGATGTCCTCGACGCGCGCACCCCGGTAGCCGTGCTCGGCAAAATGCCGCATGGCCACCTCGACGATCAGCCCGCGTTTGGTCTGCGCGTCCGAAGACCCCTGTCGGGTGGCCATGGCGGCGCAACCGTAGCGGCGGTACCGAAGCCGGACAAGGAGTGGTTCGGACGTGCGGGCCGACAGAAACGAAAGAACCCGAGGGACCTCGGGCTCGCCGGAAACCGAAGTCTCCAGCCACCCTCAGCCCCTCGGGCTCGAGTGCCCCGAGCAACCTCTCACGGCCGTCTCGGTTTCCTGGCCGTAGACCCTTTCGTTGGGCTTTGGGGACTCCCGAGCCTCTCCGCCAGCACAGCCAGTTAGCTCTCCCGACCGTACGTGACAGATGCGCCCAGTTGTCCTTACGGCTTTCCCAGGGGTCCCGACTTCGGTTCCCTGACTCGGCCGCTCCGGCTGCTCGGAGCGACGCGAAATGTATAGGCGGCCCCAGACGGGGTCAACCTTGAGAAGGTGCTGGTCATACCGCATATGCGCAGGTAGATCGATTGAGACAAAGAGTGACAAGATGTTGAACGGCACGCGACGAAGAGCTTGAACGTGTTGCGGCGCAAGTGTTCCGGAGACATCCTTTTCGAGACCACCCAGCGCGCTCGAAGGACGTGTGACTCAGAACGCGTTACGCCGCGGCCTCGACGTCGATCAGCTCGCGATACACGCCGAGAAGCTCGACGGCGGTGGCGTCCCACGAGAACTGCATGGACCGCTCGACGGCGGCTCGTCCCATACGCTCGGCCTCCGTTCGGTCGCGGAGAAGCTCGATGATCCGTTCGGCGTGATCGACGGGGTCGTGGCCGTCGACCAGGAATCCGGTCACGCCGTCCTCGACGACGTAGCGGAGCCCCCCGACGGCCGCGGCCACGACGGGGATCCCGCTCGCTTGTGCCTCGAGCGCGACGAGTCCGAACGACTCGGATCGCGACGGGACGAGCACCATCTCGGCCGCCGAATAGAAGTCCGCCAGACGCGTCTGCGACTGCGGAGGGAAGAACACCACGCGATCGCCAATCCCAAGCGCCGTTGCGAGGTCGAGCAGGCGCGCGACGTCGACGCCGTGCCCCGACCCGCTCGGACCACCGACGACGCCGAGCACGACGTCTCCGGTGGCGGCCGGATCTCGGGCTACGGCTTCGGCTACCGCTCGAACGGCGAGGTCGGGACCCTTGTGCGCCTGGAGACGCCCGACGAACAGCGCGAGCCGAACTCCGGTCAGGTGCAGACGTTCCCTCGCCGCGTCGCGTGGCCTGGGATGGAATAGCGCGTGATCCACGCCAGGTGGCACGAGGCGGATCATGTCCGGATCGGCCCCGTACAGGCCGACGAGCTGTGACGCCTCGCTGGGTGTTGCCGCGACGAGACGGTCCGCTTCGGCGATGACGCGTTCTTCGCCGGCGAGCCGCGCGGAGGGCTCCCGCGCGTCGCCGGGCGCGAGCGAGGCGTTCTTCACCTTGCCGAGGGTGTGGAACGACGCGACGAGCGGCACATCCCAGATGTCCTTCGTGCTCCGGCCGACCCAGCCTGAAACCCAGTAGTGCGTGTGGACGAGGTCGTAGCGCCTGCGTTCGAGCCGTTCGCGGCCGAGCATGCCACCCAGGAACTCGCCCGCGTACCGCTGGAGTTCGTCCTTGGGGACCGGCGCGCAGGGTCCGGCCTTGACGGTGATGAGCCTCGACCGTCCCGCGAGCGGCTGCACCTCGGGAAGGTCATGTCCGCGGCATCGCGTGAAGACGTCGACGTCGACACCCCTCGCCGCCACCCGCTCGGCCGCGGCTCTGATGAACACGTTCATGCCGCCCGAGTCGCCCGTTCCGGGCTGGTCGAGCGGGGAGGTGTGAACGCTGACGACCGCGACGCGCGGGCGTGCGCCAGCGGTCATCCGTGCGTGGGCCATCGAGGAATGGTACTCGGGAGAGCCGACATCGTTGCAGTTGCACTACGGTTCAGCGGCGATGGCGCGACAGCCGGTAGTCCGCGACCATCTCCCCGACCGGCCGCGAGCCCCCGAGAACTGGGCGCCGCGCGATCGGCTGGAGCCTCTCACGCTCGTCGGGCGTCAACGCCTCGAGGAGGGTGAGAGCTCGCACGAGCGCCGGTCCCGCTGCACGCTCTCCCCCGTCCGCGATCTTCACCGCGACGCCGATCCCCTGCTCGAGGATTCCCGCGCAGTGAAGCGCTTCCGCGCCGTACTTGCATACGACGCCGCGCGCGGCCCCCATCACCACCGTGTCAGCCCCGTTTGTCCCGGCGATCAGGAACGGACGGGCGCGCATTGCGGCGACGACGCGTTCCGCGTTCGAGGCGAGCGGCCCGAGCCGCTCAGGTCGCGTGAGCCGAGCAAAGGCCGTCGCCATCGCCCGCAGCGGGAGGCCGAAGACGGGTACGCCACATCCATCGACGCCTATCGTCGGGTCCTGCACGTCCGTCGCCCGAACGACGGCCTTCTCGATCTCCCGCTGCAGCGGGTGATCTCGCTCGACGTACGACTCCAGCGGCCACGCCGTGGCCGCGCATGCGCCGAGCATTGCGGCGTGCTTGCCCGAGCAGTTGTAGAAGATGCGTCGGCGTCTCGCACCGGTCCGAGATATGTCGTCAGCATGCGCCGGAAGCGCGGGCGGACATCGAAGCGCCGACTGCGTCACTCCGCCCGCCCGGAGCAACCGCCGGACCGCGCTGAGATGGCGCGGTTCGGCGTGGTGCGACGCCGCGCTGATCGCAATGAGCTCGTCGGGGAGGTCGGCACCGATCCGACCGAGCGAAACCGATGCCTGGATCGGTTTCATCGACGACCGGGCGAAGACGAGCCGATCGGGATCGCCCATCGCCGCGATCAACTGCCCATGCGAATCGCACACCGCGACGTGGCCGACATGCACACTCTCTTCGAGGCCGGAACGAACGACGCGAACGAGCGGAACCGGCGAGGGCACGCGCACAAGCGTAGCCACACGGACGGGGAGACGAACCTCCTGCCGCCAGAGGCGAGGACCGTCAGCAGGCGTGGCGAAGCGCGTCCGCGAGCTCGGGCTCGTCCTCGTCGGCGCCGCGACCGATCATGTCCACGAACACGCCGACGACCGCAGGGTCGAACTGCGAGCCGGATCCGGCTCGTATCTCGCCGAGCGCGCGCTCGATCCCCATCGATCCCCGGTAGGGCCGGTCGCTCGTCATCGCGTCGAAGGAATCTGCGACCGCGAAGATCCGCGCCGACAGGGGAATGTCGTCGCCTCGAAGCCCGTCGGGATATCCCGAGCCGTCGAACCGCTCGTGATGGTGACGGATCAACTCGACGGTCGTCGTGAGGAAGGCCATTGGGGCGACGATCTGCTCGCCGATCACAGGGTGCGTTCTCATGACGTCCCACTCGGAGACGCTGAGCGGGCCCGTCTTGCACAGGATGTGCTCGGGGATGCCCACCTTCCCGACGTCGTGGAGGAAGAACCCGTAGCCCAGAGTTGGTGAACGCGCGAGGTCGCCATCGATCCGCTTCGTCAGGGCGAGGCCGTACGCCTGGGTGCGTTCCAGATGACCGCGGGTCGTTCGGTCCTTCGCCTCGATCACTTGCGCAAGCGACTTCATCGTCGCGATGTACGTCTGCTGCAGGCTGGCCAGGACGATCTCGAGCTCGGCGCTCCGAGATCGCTCCAGCCGGTACAGCGTCCCGAGCTCTTGGGCGAACACGGCTAGCTGTTGGTGGATCGCCTGCATCTCGGCGTCGGGGGGCGCCGCCGCTGTCAGACCCGCTACGGGGAAGGACATCGCCTCGTTCATGACATCTGGTCGGCCCCCTTTGGGCCGAGGACCGGTCAAGGGTGGCGTCCCCACGCGGCGCGGTCCATAGGTCTCGCGGGCGAAACGCCACGTCCCCGTGGGAGGCCGCCGCCGGCAACGAGGGTTCCGACGATCGGCCTGCGCCCCCTCCCCCGGACGGGGGACGCGCCGGGCGTCATGCGAGCACCAGAGACGGATCCTCCTTGTACCGGCGCTTGAGCTCATCCTGGAGCGCGTCGAGGGCGGCGAGGACGTCGTTCCGCTCCTCGGAGACGGTGCGCTCCTCTTCAGCGAGCATCTCCGCCGCCGATTCGAGGCTGGCGTCGTCGAGTGCGCCGGGATCGGAGAGGCCCGCATCGGTCACGAGACGCTCCACACGGCGCCTCGCCAGGAGCATCTCCTCCTCGGGAATACCCACTCGGAGGGCCTCCCCCCGCGACGGGCCTTGTGGCTCGCCGGAGAGGATCTCCGACAGGCGTTCGACGATCGGCACGCCGCCGCCCGAGCCGCGCCGCTCGATCTCCGCCTTCAGGATCTCAGCGCGTCCCTGGACGAGACGCCGGAGGAGGGATAGATACTCGCGCTCGGCCAGGCACTCGTCGCGCCGGGCGCGGAGCTCGTCGATCGACAGTGCGTCGAGTCTACGAACGTACCCCTGGTCGCGGATCCGATCGATGCGCCGCTTGGTTTGCTCGCTCACACAGACTCCCGCCGGCCCGAGGCGTTGGCATCGTAGCGCTCGTGCGTCGAGGGAACTCCGAAGCGCACGAGGGATTCAGCAGACCGCGAGGAGCATCTGATAGGGGTTCACGGCCGCCCCTCCGCCGGGGTGGTACTCGAAGTGCAGGTGGTTCGTGCTCCCGGCGTTGCCTGTGCTCCCCACGTACCCGATCACGGTGCCGGCGCTCACGCTCCCGGCGGCCGCGTAGCTCGAGAGGTGAGCGTAGAACGTGTACGTGCCGCCAGACATGTGAACGTACGCTTGGAGCCCTCCGAGGGAGCTCGTGCTCTGCGAGACGACCCCGGCGTGGGCGGCCACGATCGGTGTGCCGTAGGGCGCAATGAGGTCGATCCCCTGGTGCGCCCGCCCTCCCGAGCGAGGCCATCCGAACGAGTCGACGAACGAGTTGGGACCAGCGACGGGGCATCGCTGGATCACCCCGTCGGGGTTCGGGGTCTGGCCGAAAACGAGCAGGAACGCCGTCTCCTCGCGGACCTGCGCCTGGAGCTCGTCGACCCGATCCTCGATCTGGCGGAACCGCTCGTCGATGGCCGTGCGGGCGGCCGCGAGATCCCGAGCCTCCTCGGCCTGCCGCTCGGACAGCACCTGCAGGTCCTCACGCTGACTTCGGAGCTGATCCTGCAGAACCTGTTGCTCGATGGCCAGATCCACGTCGTCCTGTGCCACGCTGCCAAGGAACTCCAAGCGGTCGGAGAACTCGGTGAACGACGAGGACGAGAGCAGGATGTCGATCGTCGTCGCCGGCCCGTTCGTGAACGCCGCGACGGCTCTCCTCGCGAGCCGAGCATCGATGCGCTCGAGCTGAAGCTCCAGATCACCGATCCGGTCGTGGGCCTGAACGATCTCGGTCTTCGTCGCTTCGAGACGAACGATCGCCGAATGCCACGCCGTGGTGGCTCGATCGAGCTCGGCCTGGACGTCGGCGAGGTCGGCCTTGGCGCGATCGAGCTCCTCTTGCGTGTCGGCGAGCGCGGGAGAGAGGCTGAGGAGCCCCGCCACGAGGGCCAGGGGAATCAGTGATGAGAACCGATTCCTGCGAGCGGTCGTCCGCACCCCCTTCGGCTCGTCGGCCGCGCTCAGGCTGCCGCAGAGTACCGAACGTGTTCGCGCTCGGGCAAGCATCGGTGCGCGCGCGAGCAACCGCGCCTAGCGGGCGCGCATCGCTTCGATCAGGATGTCGGCGACGTCGGGCCGGCTGAATTCGGGGGGCGGCCGCTCACCCGCGCGCAACATCTCTCGGACCTTCGTCCCGGAAAGCGAGACGCGGTCCTCATCACCGTGAGGACACGTCTTCGGCGACGCCATCCCCTCACACCGGTTGCACCAGAAGGAGTGCTCGAACATCAGCGGCGTGATCCCCAGCTCGCCGGGTTCGAATCGTTCGAAGATCCGCTGCGCGTCGTACGTCCCGTAGTAGTCGCCGACGCCGGCGTGGTCGCGACCTACGATGAAATGCGTGCATCCATAGTTCTTCCGCGCGATGGCGTGCCAGATCGCTTCCTTCGGACCGGCGTAACGCATCGCCGCTGGGAACACGGTGACCATCGCGCGGTCCTTGGGGTAGTAACCGTCGAACAACGCCTCGTAACACCGCATCCGAACGTCCGCCGGCACATCGTCGCCCTTCGTTGCGCCAACGAGCGGATGAACGAGCAGGCCGTCGACGATCTCGAGCGCGCACTTCTGGAGGTACTCGTGCGCGCGGTGGATCGGGTTCCGCGTCTGGAACCCGACCACGGTTCGCCACCCTCGCTGCGAAAACTCCGCGCGTGTCTCCGCCGGCGTGAGCCGGTACTGGCGGAAGTCTTCGTGTTCCGGCAGCCGCAGCACTCGAAGCTCGCCAGCGACGCACAGATCACCCGCATCGTTCAGCGCCTTGACGCCGGGATGGGCAAGGTCGTCCGTGCCGAACACCGCCTGCGCCTCACGCTCTCGCTCACGCTCGAAGACCTCGTCGACTTCGAGGATCGCGAGCGGTTCCGCCGCCTCGTCCGGTACGAGCGAGACGGCCTCCGTACCGCCGATCCGCTTCGCCTCCTCGTCGGTGAGCGAGAGCGTCACGGGAATCGTCCACGGCAGCCCGTTCGGTAGATGCATCGAGTCGAGGATCGAGTCGTACTCCGCCTTGCCCTGGAAGCCTGTCAGCGGCGAGAGCGCGCCGATCGACAGCATCTCGAGATCCGACAGCTCCCGCTCGTTCACCGTGAGCTTCGGGAAATTGCGTGCCTCGTCGGCGAGCTTGTCGCGGTCACCTTCCGATACGAGCAGGTCGACGAGCGTTCCGCCGTGCGGCGCGATCGACTGGGAGGGCTTGGGCTCCATGGGGGCGTCAGCATAGCGGCGACGATCCGACCGCAAACTCTTGGGCGGACGGCGCCGTTCGGTGTGCGCGCCTATACTTCGCGCACCGACGGGGAGACTTCCCTATGTCCCGAACCCTCCTATCCGACTCGGCCGTCCGCGACCTCAACGAACGGTTCGAACGCGCACATCCACGAGAGGTCGTTCGCTGGGCGCTCTCCGAGTCCGGCCTCGAGCCGATCGCCATCGCGTCTGCGTTCCAGGCCGAGGGCACGTGCGTGATGCACATGGCGGGTGAGTTCCGCCCCGACGTTCCGATCCTGTTCCTGGAGACGGGGTTCCAGTTCGCGGAGACGCTAGCCTTCAAGGCTCGTCTCACCGAGCACCTGGGACTGAACGTCGTGGACGTCGTCGGGGAGCACACGGTCGCATCACAAGCGGCCGCGTTCGGCCCGCGGCTGTACGAACGAGATCCCGAACGCTGCTGCGACATCAACAAGGTTCAGCCGATGCTTGCCGCACTCCGAGGGTACGAGGCGTGGATCACGGCGTTCCGTCGTGATTCGTCACCGACCCGCGCCCGTGCTCCCATCGTCGATCGGTACGAGGTCGAGAACGGCCGGTGGATCGTGAAGATCAACCCGGTCGCGACGTGGTCTCGTCGCGACACGTGGGCGTACCTGAAAGAGCACGCCCTGCCGCACAACCTGCTGTACGACCTGGGCTATGCGTCGATCGGGTGCGCGCCGTGCACCCGCGTGCAGCTCCCCGGCGAACACGAGCGCGAAGGCCGTTGGGCCGGCTTGTCGAAGTGGGAGTGCGGGATCCAGGAGCGAGGGGGCGCGGGGGGTAGCACAGCGAGCGTAGCGAGCGTTGTGCGAACCCCCGTAGCAAAGGAGACGGCTCCCTAACGCACTACGCGACGACCCACAGCGCCTCGTGGGCCAGGTCTACCTCGAGCCGTTTGTGATCGCCATGCGAGTCCCCGTCGACCTGCACAGGGAACGGCCTTTCGGACGTCACGAGGACGTGAGACGCGTCGTGGACGTAGTCGATGTCACGACCCTGAACGTGTCGCGCGGAGCCGAACACCTGCCACGCGATGCGCGGGACGCTCCGGCGTCGAAGCTTTCGAACGGAGAGCACGTCGAGACCCGAATCGAGCGACGCATCCGGCGTCATCCGCAGCCCGCGGCCCTTGTAGTACGTGTACGGGTCCGTCCGCCCCACCATCACCGAGAGCGATGGCACCGGCTCGCCATCGTCGATCCGCAATTGCAGGTCCGCCGTTCTGCCGGCGTAGCGGACGAGCAGCTCCCAGGCCACGGCGCGGAACGCGACCCTGTCGAAGTCGGCCTTCGTCCGCGGGAACTTCGCGTCGAGCCGCCGCATCGCCGCAGCGTCGACGCCGGCGCCGCAGTTCACCGCGAAGTACCGACCATCCGCACGACCGAGCGAGAGCTTGAACGCGTGGTCATCGAGCGCCTTGCCGATGAGCGTGCCGGTCGCCTCGATCGGATCGAGCGGCAGATCCAGCGAGCGAACGAGGATGTTCGTCGCGCCCCCAGGAAGTGCAGCCAGCGCCGTCCGCGTTCCCGCGAGCGCGTTCACGACCTCGTTGACGGTCCCGTCGCCGGAGAACACGACGACGAGGTCGATCCCGTCGTGCACAGCCTGTGTTCCGAGCTCGAACGCATGTCCGCGCTCCTTCGTCTCGACTACCTCGAGGCGGAAGTCGGCGGAGAGTGCCTTCTCGATGACGGCGAGCGTGGCCTTGGAGTATGTGCGGGCGACCGGGTTGACCACGAGGAGGAGTCGCTCGAAGCGCATGGGGTCGGGTCAGTATGACAAAACCCAGGTCGGCCCGCGTATCCCGTCGAGCCGGTCACCCGCCCGACACGGGAGGGAGCAGAGCGACCTCCTCCGAGCCGGTCAGCGCGGTGTCCGGCCGCGCACGCTCGCCGTCGACGACCATGGAGCCGGTCCGCGCGATCGCTTCGAACCGGTGCCCGTAACGCGCCGAAAGCGCGTCGACCACCTCGCTGACCGTCGAGCCCTCGGCATCGACCTCGCTGGCACCCGCGAGCTCGCGCAGCGCGGCGAACAGGCGGACCTTGACAGTCGACATCACTGCTCAGGCTATCGTCGGAACGCCTGTTGTCGATACTCTCGTCATCGTGGGTCGCACGGTCTTGCTCTCGGATCGCTCGCCGGACGAGGTCCTGCCGGCGCTCGCCGGACTGCTCCTCGATGTCAAGACCGAGCATCTCTCGGTGACGGCAGTCGGCCACGTCGTCGAGCTCGAGCCCGATGTCGTCCTCGTCGACGCCGTGGAGAACGTCGGACAAGGATTCGCCGTCCTTCGAACGGTGCACCAGCACGGGGCGCGACCGCCGGTCGTAGCGGTGGTCGAGCGGGCGGATCTCGAGCGGTTCGCATGGGACGAGGTAGCCGACGATCTGTTGTTCCCCGGGGCCCCGGAAGCCGAGATCCGCCTGCGTCTGACGATGCTTCGCAGGCGGGCCGGCGGTGGCGACTCGAACACCGTGAGACTCGGTGCGCTGATGCTCGACAAGGACTCGTACCGCGTGACGGTGCACGGGCGCGCGCTCGACCTCACGTTCAAGGAGTTTGAGCTCCTTCGGTACCTGGCCGAACGTCCCGGCCGTGTCCTGACCAGGCCCGGGCTGCTCCGAGAGGTGTGGGGGTACGACTTCTACGGCGGAACCAGGACCGTGGACGTGCACGTTCGCCGGTTGCGCGCGAAGCTCGGCCCGGAGTTCGAGCATCTGATCGAGACGGTTCGCGGCGTGGGGTACAGAGCGGCGGACGTCTAGTTCGACTCGCGTTCCGGCATGTCGACGGACGGGTACGCTGCGAGCATGCGTGGCAGCAAGGCGGCGGAGCTCCGAGCGCTCGCCGGTCAGCTCGAGGCCGAGGTCGACGAGGGGATCGACGAGGCGCGGGCCTGGCTGGCGTCCGAGCAGGGTCGCAGGTATCGCGCGATCGCGGCGCGCGGGCTCATCCTGGCCGCTCCGCTCATCGTTCGGCACCCCGTCTTCAAGACGCCGCTCGGCAGGTTCGTGCAGATCGCCGGTGGCGCGACGCTGATCGTCAAGGTCGCCGAGCTGCTCCGTGATTGGGAGCCCTCGGTTCCGGCCACCCTCGCCTCGCGGTAGCGAAACAAAGAGTTAACGCGCCGGAAACGGCTCTTCCCACTGTCGCTCCTAGGCTGTCCGCGTCCGTCCACGGGTGGCAGAAGGGGAGGCGGGATGGCATCGCCCAAAGAGGTTCTCGCCCTGGCCAAGGAATCGGGGGCCGAGATCGTCGATCTTCGGTTCTCGGACCTTCCGGGGTTGATGCAGCACTTCTCGGTTCCGGTTAGCGAGCTCTCCGAGGAGAGCTTCGACGAGGGGCTGGGCTTCGATGGCTCATCGATCCGCGGCTTCCAGGAGATCCAGGAGTCGGACATGCTCCTGGTACCCGACCCGGACACCGCGTATCTCGACCCGTTCACCGCACACGGCACGCTGAACATCCATTGCTTCGTGAAGGATCCGGTGACGGGCGAGATGTACTCGCGGGACCCGCGATACATCGCGCGCAAGGCCGAGCTGTACCTGAAGCAGACGGGGATCGCCGACACGTCGTTCTGGGGGCCGGAGTGCGAGTTCTACATCTTCGACGCGATCCGGTTCGACCAGAACCAGCACGAGGGCTACTACCACATCGACGCGATCGAGGGCGTGTGGAACTCGGGGCGCGAGCGCGAGCTCTCGGGTCAGCCCAACCTGGGGTACAAGCCGCGGTACAAGGAGGGCTACTTCCCGCTTCCCCCGATGGACCACTATCAGGACCTCCGCTCGGAGATGGTGCTGAACCTCGAGAGAACCGGGATCGACATCGAGGTGCACCACCACGAGGTCGGCACGGCCGGACAGGCCGAGATCGACATGCGCTACGGCACGCTCCTCGCGACCGCCGACAAGGTCATGAAGTACAAGTACGTCGTCAAGAACACGGCACGGCACGCGGGCAAGACCGTGACGTTCATGCCCAAGCCGATCTTCATGGACAACGGTTCGGGCATGCACACGCACCAGAGCCTGTGGCGGAGCGACGAGAACCTGTTCTGGGACGAGATCGGCTACGCCGGAATCTCGGACATGGCCCGGTGGTACATCGGCGGCCTGCTCACGCACGCTTCGTCGCTGCTGGCGTTCACCAACCCCACGACGAACTCCTATCGCCGGCTCGTTCCGGGATATGAGGCGCCGATCAACCTCGTCTACTCGCAGCGGAACAGGAGCGCGTGCGTTCGGATCCCACAGTACTTCAAGAACCCCGGCGCGAAGCGCCTCGAGTTCCGCACGCCGGACCCGTCGTGCAACCCGTACCTCGCGTTCGCGGCGATGCTCATGGCGGGGCTCGACGGCGTGAAGAACAAGATCGAGCCGCCGGAGCCGATCGACAAGGACCTGTACGACCTGCCGCCGGCCGAGAAGGCGACCGTCAAGCAGGTACCGGGCTCGCTCGAAGAGGTGCTCGACTCGCTCGAGGCCGACCATCAGTGGCTGCTCGACGGCGGGGTGTTCACACAGGACGTGATCGACACGTGGATCGAGTACAAGCGATTGCACGAGCTCGACCAGGTGCGGCTGCGGCCTCACCCATATGAATTCTCGCTGTACTTCGATCTCTGAGCGCTGAGAGAGCGAACCGAGAGCCCGCCATCGGGTCGGCTCTCGGCGTTTGCAGGTGTCGTAGCCTGCGCGCGCTATGCCGTCACGCTTTGTTCCGACGCCGCAACCGATCGACCTTCGCTCGACGCTCCGTCCGTTGTACCGGGGGGCAGGCGATCCGACGATGCGCCTGTCGGAGCGCGACGTCGTCCGCGCGTCGAGGACGCCGGAGGGTCCGGTCACCATCCAGTTCCGCTCGACGGACGGTGGCGTCGACGTCGAGGTATGGGGGCCCGGCGCAGATTGGATGCTCGATCGCGCGCCGGCCTGGTGCGGCGCCCTCGACGACGTCGACGGGTTCGATCCGCCGCAGGGTGTCGTCCGCGACGTCTGGCGCCGCCGTCGCGGCTTGCGCATCACGCACACCGGACTCATCACCGAGCGGATGATCCCGATCGTCCTCGAACAAAAGGTCACCGGCGGCGAAGCGCGGCGCGCGTACCGTCGACTGACACACGCGATCGGCGAACCCGCACCCGGTCCGTTCGCTCTGCTGATGCCGCCCGATCCGGCACGCGTCGCCGAGATGGCGTACTTCGAGTTCCACCCGTTCGGGGTGGAACAGCGGCGCGCGAACGTTCTCAGGACGATGTGCTCACGCGCGGCATGGCTGGATGGATCCGAGAGGCTGCCGCTCGGCCTGGCGAAGGCGCGCATCGGTTCGATCCACGGGATCGGTCCGTGGAGCGTCGCCGAGGTCGCCCGGATCGCGCTCGGCGACGCGGACGCCGTGTCGGTCGGCGACTATCACGTCCCGAACCTCGTGGCGTGGGCGCTCGCCGGCGAGCCGCGCGGAACCGACGAGCGGATGCTCGAGCTGCTCGAACCGTTCCGTCCTCACCGCGGCCGAGTGCAGGCGCTCCTCGAGCTGAGCGGCATCCGAGCACCGGCGTTCGGACCGAGGATGGAGGTCCGCGCCATCGATCGGATCTAGAGCGCGTTCCGGGAGGGCCGCGCCGGCCTCGAACTCGACGATCCAACTCGGGTCGATGGACCCCGTCATGCCTCCTCGTAGAACATTCGATCCATTGCCCGCCGGGCGCGCCGCGTGATCCTCCGGTACTCCTGCAGGAATGTCTGGCGCGGATACTCCTCGAATCCGAGCCGGCGGGCGAGCGCGAGCTGTTCGTCCGGCGCGGCCGGGATCGCCTCGGCATGCACTCGACGGTCGACCTCGAGCGCGTTCTTCACGTCGTTCAGGAAGACGAACGCTTCCCCCAACGCCAGCGCGACGCCGTCCTCCACGAGTCGCGCTTGCGCGAGCCGTTCGATCGCCTCGAGCGTTCGCGCCGTTCTGATCTCCGGGTGTGCGCCGCCGAACCGCATGAGCGACAGTTCCACGGCGAACTGGACATCTGCGAGCGATCCGTACCCCAGCTTGAAGTGGAACCGTGCTGCCTCCGGTGGACGGACCCGCTCCAGCTCGATGCGCTCGCGCATCCGGCGGATCTCCGATGCGCGCTCGACGGGCAGGTACTCGGGATACGCGAAGTCCGACGCGAACGAACGGAATCGCATCCCCAATCCCTCGTCGCCGGCAACGAACCGCGCTCGGAGCAACGACTGGAACTCCCACGTCTCGGCGTATCGCTCCCAGTACTCGAGGTAGCCGGCAAACGACTTCGCCAGCGGACCGCTGCGCCCCTCCGGACGAAGGTCGGCGTCCGGCTCCCATCCGGCAGCGCGTATGCCCGCGATGATCCGCTCGGCGATCTCGACGCCGCTGCGGAACTCGTTCGGTCCCTCGCCGTCGTAGACGAACACGACGTCCAGATCCGACGCGAAGTTCAGCTCTTGTGCGCCGAGCTTCCCGAGACCGATCACCGCGAAGGGGACGTCCGCTCGAGCGGCTTTCATCGCCTCTCGAACGACGTCGTCGGCCACGTTGGAGAGGGCCGCTCCCACGTCCTTCGGTGCGAGCTCGCGGCTGGCGTAGCGTGCGGCAACGGACACGAGCGAGCCGGCGGCGTCATGTGTGGCGGCGCGGTTCGTGAGCGCACGTACGGACCGCGGGTTGGCGACGAGCAGATCGCTCGCGAACGAGCTCGCCGACACGACGTGCCCGAGACGCACAGCCGCGCCAGGATCTCCCGCGAGCACGTCCGGGACCTCGTGGTCTTCCCCGATCGCCGCGGCGACGCGCTCCATGCGAACGAGCGCGGCGTCGGGATCGGCCGCGAGCGCGAGGGGCGGAGCGACGAGCGGAAACAGGTGCTCGAGGACCTTCCCCAGTCGGGTCGACGGGTCGACCAGGCGGTCGAGCACCGCGAAGGCCTGGGACGGTCGCTGGAAGCCGAGTCCAGCAAGAAGCTCCTCCGTCGCCAGGCGATCGACACCCGGCCGCGGCGCGCGCGGCCCGGCGAACGCCTCCAACAGCGGGCGATAGAACAGCCGCTCGTGCAGCCCGCGAACGAGCGCGGTCTGGCGCTCGTACTCGGCCTGGAGGCCGGCGAGACCCGAGAATCCAAGCGACCGTGCCAACGTGCTCCGCGCGGCTCGATCCGACGGGAGCTCGTGTGTCTGGAGGTCGCGCACGATCTGCAACCGGTGCTCGACGGTTCGAAGGAACCGGTAGGCGCCGGCGAGAGAGTCGGCGTCGGCCTCGGCGACGTATCCGGAGGACGCGAGCGCGTCGAGCGCGGCCAGAGTGTTCGGTTCGCGAAGCCGCTCGTCGCGACGACCGTGAACGATCTGCAACAGCTGGACCGCGAACTCGATGTCGCGGATCCCGCCCCACCCCCGTTTGACCTCGACAGCTGCTTTGCCCCGGGCGCGCACGTATTCCTCGAGCCGAACCTTGACCTGACGAACCTCGTCGATCGCTCGCGGCGTGAGCTCGTCCGGATACACGAACGGGGCGACGGCCTCGACGAACGCCTCGCCGAGCTCGACGTCTCCCGCCACCGGACGCGCCTTCAGCAACGCCTGCCGCTCCCACGTCGCGGCCGTCGAGGCGTAGTACTCGCGCATGGCGCCGAGCGAACGCGTCAACGCGCCGCCGCGACCACCCGGCCGCAGCGTCGGGTCGACGCGCAGCGCGACCCCCTCCGCAGTGGGTTCCGAAAGCAGGCGAATCAACGCCGCGACAGAGCGGTCGACCTGTGTACCGCCGGCTGTGTCGGCGGACACGAACACGATGTCGACGTCTGATGAGTAGTTGAGCTCGCGCCCACCGAGCTTTCCGAGCGCGATCAGCGCCAGGCGGGTCGCCTCCTCGCTCGCGCGCGCGAGACACGACTCCGCGACCGCGGTGGTCTCCGCAACGATGTCCTCGAACGTCGCGTCGCCGAGATCTCGGGCCGCGATCCGCAGCATCGCTCGCTTACGGAATCGCCGAAGCCCGCCCGCCGCACCGAGCCGTTCGACATCATCGGCGAGCTCCGCGTCGAGCTCGGCGCGTGTTCGCGCCCGAACGTCGGCGAAGACGCCGATCTCCTCCGGATGCGCCACCAGGAAGTCGGCGGCCGCGGTCGAGAACCCCAGGACTCGAACGGCCACGGCGAGCACGTCCTCTCGCGCCAGGACCTCGCGAACGCCGGGACCCTCGCCCACTCGTGAGAGCGCGACGCGCGCGAGCTCGGGGTCGGCGGCCGTCGACAGCGTTCGGCCGAGCACCTCGGGCGTGATCACCAAGACATGATGCCCGGCGTCGCGGCCGGAGCGCGCAGGCAACCGACTACACCCAGACGTGGAGAGTTAACCCTCCCGTAACGGGCGTGGCCGCGGAGGCGCTACGCTGCAAGGCATGGCGCTCTCAGCCGAAGCCGAGTACGCGCTCAAGACGATCGAGGAGCGAGGCATCCGGTACGTTCGGCTGTGGTTCACCGACGTGCTCGGGTTCCTCAAGTCCTTCACCATCACCTCGCAGGAGCTCGAGGGCGCGTTCGCCGAGGGCATGGGGTTCGACGGCTCGTCGATCGACGGGTTCAGCAGGATCCAGGAGTCGGACATGGTGGCGATCCCCGACCCCTCGACGTTCCAACTGATCCCGTGGAAGACCGAGGCGCAGGTCGTGCGGATGTTCTGCGACGTGCTGAACCCCGACGGGACGCCGTTCGAGGGCGACCCCCGGAACGTCCTCAAGCGACAGCTCGCGCGCGCGGCTGAGCTCGGTTACACGTTCTACGTCGGTCCGGAGCTCGAGTACTTCTATTTCCGCGGCCCCGACGACCCGTCCTTCCTCGATCAGGGCGGCTACTTCGACGAGACGCCGCTGGATGTAGCCACGGACTGGCGCAAGCGGACCGTCGCGTACCTCGAATCGATGGGGATCCCGGTCGAGTACGTCCATCACGAGGTGGCCCCGAGCCAGCACGAGATCGATCTGCGTTACGCGGACGCGCTCACGATGGCGGACAACGTCATGACCTACCGGCTCACGGTGAAGGAGGTGGCGCAGGAGTTCGGCATCTACGCCACGTTCATGCCGAAGCCGGTCATGGGCGTGAACGGCAGCGGGATGCACACCCACCAGTCGCTGTTCTCCGGCGATCGCAACGCATTCTTCGAGCAGGGCGACGAGTACCACCTGTCGCGAACCGCGAAGCGGTACATCGCGGGGATCCTTACCTATGCGCCGGAGATCACGCTCGTCACCAACCAGTGGGTGAACTCGTACAAGCGGTTGGTTCCCGGGTACGAGGCACCCGTCTACGTGTGCTGGGCCCGCCGGAACCGCTCGGCGCTCGTGCGGGTTCCGCAGTACAAGCCAGGCAAGGAAGAGGCGACGCGGATCGAGTTCCGCTCCCCGGACCCGGCATGCAACCCGTACCTGGCGTTCGCGACGATGCTGGCGGCGGGTCTCGCGGGGATCGAGGAGGAGCTCGAGCTCCCGCCCGAGGCCTCCAACAACATCTATGAGATGGCCGAGGCAGAGCGCCGCGCTGCGGGGATCCGGTCGCTCCCGGCGGATCTCTACGAGGCGATCGAGCTCGCCAGCGAGTCGAAGGTGCTCCGAGACGCGCTGGGCGAGCACGTCCACGAGTTCCTGATCCGAAACAAGCGGGAGGAGTGGGACTCGTACAAGTCCTACGTCACCCCCTACGAGCTGGAGCGATACCTGCCCATCCTGTAGCTGTTCGCTCGCCTTGTCAGCTGCTGGCTCGATTGCCCTTCCACAGTCATCCCCCAACTGCGGGACGTGCGGTGGATTTGCCTCTCGCCTCAGGCACGCCTCAGTTGACAGCGAGCGCTACCGCCGGGAGACTTCTTCGGCCATCCTCCGGTCGCCCGGACGGGGGACAGCAAATGCATTGGTCCGGCGACCCGTCAGGAGGCAGATTGTGAAGCTCGCTACTCCCCGTTGGGGTGCGCCATTCGTCCTTACCGCCCTTCTGTTGCTGACAGGCCTGATGGCGCCAGCCGCGCTCGCCGTTCCATCGACCGCGACGGCGAGTATCACGGCTTCATCGCCCCCGGCAGAGGCGGGCGCGACCCAAGACTTCACGTTCTCGCTCGCGCCATCAAGCGGCCAGATCAGTTCGTTCAACCTAACTGCACCATCAGGTTGGAGCATTTCCCCTCTCGTGTCGCCGCCTGCCGGCGTCACCCGGCCGTCGGCCTCGCAAATCCAGGGCCGGAGCCTCAGCATCTCCTCCTCGTCTCCGTTCACCCTCAGCTTCACGGCCCAGGCTGCCTGTAGCCCGGCGAGTGCGGCGTGGTCGGTCGCCGCGAGATCGGGTCCGAACTTCAACGGCTCTTCGTTCGACATCAACGAGCAGCCGACGACGACGCTCACGCCTTCGTGCACCGCCGAGTTCGTTACTGGGCGCCAGCCGGCGGACGCGGAGTTCGGGGCGAACACCAGCGGGCCGAGTCAGAACATCACGAGCGCCCCGTATACGGCAGACGGCTTGGCGATCCAAGCGATCGTGAAGGACGGCAGCGGGGCACCCCGGCCGGGTATCTCGGTCACCCTCGCGTTCGCGACCAACCCGACTGGCGCCACGCTGGCCGGGTCGATCTCAGCGGTGTCGAACGGCAGCGGCGTCGCGACGTTCGACGGCACGTGTGGCACGTGCTCGCCCATCACGATCAACAAGATCGGCCAGGGGTACAAGCTGAAGGCCACAGGTACCGGCGTTGTCGGGACTCCGCAGACGGACGTCTTCGGCGTCTATCAAGAGGGCGAAGCGTGCACGACCACTCCCTGCGTGGTTCACGGACACAACGGCAACAACAGCATCAAGACGACGGTGTCTGCAGGTGCCGGTGGTGACCTGGGGACATTCGTTTCGGCTGACGTGAACGTTGCGTGCGCCGGGTACACGCCGCTCACGGGCGATGCCGTCGTCTGGAAGTACACAGGCGGTGGGTCACAGACGATCGTCATCGACTTGAGCAAGAGCATCATCCGGCAGATCGTCGATCGAGGCTCGGACCACCTCGACTTCTGCTTCGACAGCGAGGGCAAGCCGTTCACCGACAAGTTCGGCGACGATCACTGGGGAGACTCGGGGAACGACACCAACGGGCTGCTCTCCGACTGCAATACGGGCATCGATCCGCTCAATTGCATCGTCTCGCAGACCGGACTCAACGGTGGTGGCCGCCGGGTCACCGTCATCGTGGCGGACGGTCGAGGGAAGATCTAGACGGCTCGATCGACAGATCAACCGCGAGGGCCGATCCGAAGGATCGGCCCTCGCGCATCTCCGCAGTAGACGCTTCGCGCTCGATAGTTCGCACGGTCCCTCCCCCGCGCCGGGAGACGCTCATACACTTGCCGCGTGCAGATCTGTCCCAACTGCGGCGAGGAGAACCCCGATCGGTTCCGCATCTGCGGGATCTGCGGGACCAAGCTCGCCGTTGAAGAGGTCGCACCGGAAGTTCGCAAGACCGTCACGATCGTCTTCAGCGACCTCAAGGGATCGACCGCGCTCGGGGAGGCGCTCGACACGGAGTCCGTCCGCGAGGTCCTGAACGTCTATTTCAACGAGATGAAGGCGGTCCTGGAGCGGCACGGCGGCACCGTCGAGAAGTTCATCGGCGACGCGATCATGGCCGTCTTCGGGCTGCCGACTCTCCACGAGGACGACGCCCTCCGTGCGGTCCGCGCCGCGCTCGAGATGAAGGCCACGCTCGAGGTCGTGAACGACCGCCTGGAGCAGGGGTGGGGTGTCCGTCTCGAGAACCGGACTGGGGTCAACACCGGCGACGTCGTGGCGGGTGACGTCGCCTCAGGTCAACGACTCGTGACCGGCGACGCGGTGAATACCGCGGCGCGGCTCGAGCAAGCCGCACCGGCGCTCGAGATCTTGATCGGGGAGCCGACGTACCGCCTGGTGCGAGACAGCGTCGAGATCGAACCGGTCGAGCCGCTCGAGCTCAAGGGCAAGGCCGAGCCGGTACCCGCGTACCGGCTGCTGTCGGTCCGCGCCGTCGACGATGCCATCAGCCGCCGGATGCACGCGCCCATGATCGGCCGGCTCGAAGAGCTCGAGAGTCTCACGGGCGCGCTCGACAACGTCGAGGCGCATGGCCGACCGCGGTTGGTCACGGTCGTCGGGCCCGCCGGGGTGGGCAAGTCTCGCCTGCTGCGCGAGTTCCTCGACAGGGAGGCTGACCGGATCTCCGCCGTGCGCGGCCGATGCCTGTCCTACGGCGACGGCATCACGTTCTGGCCTTTGGGAGAGGTGATCAGACAGGCAGCCGACATCTCGGACGACGATCCGCTCGAGACGGCGCGCGCAAAGCTCTTCACGCTGGCCGGCGAGGAGGGCCGCGATGCCGCGGAGCGCGTCGCGGCGGCGATCGGCCTCTCGGATGCGACGTTCCCCGTGCGGGAAACGTTCTGGGGTGCGCGCCGTCTCCTCGAGGTCGTCGCGCGCGAGCGTCCGACGGTGATGCTGATCGACGACATCCACTGGGCCGAGCCGACCTTCCTGGAGCTCCTGTCGTACTTGCTGGAATCGGTCGAAGCTCCCGTGCTGATCGTCTGCTCGTCGCGACCGGAACTGCTCCACGACCAGATCGAGTGGGTCGACGACAAGGAGCACGCAACGTGGATCACGCTCTCGCCTCTCTCCGAGGATGAGAGCGCGCGCGTCGTCGAGAACGTCCTCGGGGCGGCGCTCGACGAGCGGCTGCGTGCCCGGATCATCGAAGCGGCTGAGGGCAACCCGCTGTTCGTGGAGCACATGGTCTCGATGTTGATCGACGAGGGCGTCCTTCGCCGTGACGAAACCGGTGCCTGGATGATCGTCGGCGACCAGCGCTCGATCACGATTCCTCCCTCCATCCTGGCGCTTCTCACGGCGCGCCTCGACCGGCTGTCCACGGCGGAGCGCACGGTGATCGGTCGCGGCGCGGTGATCGGACAGGTGTTCTTCCGGGGCGGTGTCGAGTACCTCGTTGGCGAGCCGACCCGGCCGCTCGTCGAGGCCAGCCTCGGTGGTCTGATGCGAAAGGAACTGATCCACCCCGGCGAATCGATGTTCGCTGGTCAGGAGGCCTACCGGTTCGCGCACGTCCTGATCCGGGATGCCGCGTACCTCGGCCTGCTGAAGCGGACGAGGGCCGAGCTACACGAACGGTTCGTCGACTGGCTCGAGGAGGTCACGACCGACCGAATCAAGGAGTACGAGGAGATCCGGGGCTACCACCTCGAACAGGCGTACACCGTCCTTGTGCAACTGGCGCCCGTCGACGATCACGCGCGTCAGCTCGGGCTGCGTGCCGCCGGGTATCTCGCGTCCGCCGGACATCGAGCGCTTGCACGGGCGGACCTCCACGCCGCGTCGAACCTGCTGCAGCGAGCCGCGACCTTGCTTCCCGCTGAGGACGAACGGCGGTCGCGTCACCTCCTCGACGCCGGCGAGGCGCTGATGGAGCTCGGCGAGTTCCGTTCGGCCGAGATGTTCCTTCAAGCCGGCATGGACTCGGCCGCCCGACGAGGGGACGCAGGGCTCGAGGCGACCGGTCGAATGATGATGCTCAGCCTCCGATACGAGACCGCGCCCGAGGAGAGCGGCGCGGACGTCGTAGCGGAGGTCGAGCGGACCATGCCGCTTCTCGAGGAGCTTCGGCAGAACGAGGGGCTCGCACGCGCGTGGCGCATGCTGACGCTCGTCCACTGGGAGGCATGCCGGTGGGGTTCGAGTGAGACAGCGGCGCAGAGGATGGTCGAGTACGCGCGTCGTGCAGGGAACACGCAGCTCGAGGATCGGGTCTTGCCGGCCCTCGCCACGTGTGCGCTGTACGGACCGACGCCGGTACCCGACGCCATCGAACGGTGCACCGAGATCCTCGGGCGGACGGGATCCGACCGGAAGGCCGCCGCGGTGACGAAGCGGGCGCTCGCGCATCTCGAAGCCATGCGAGGACAGTTCGACCGCGCCCGTGAACTGTGTCGGGAGAGTCGATCTTCCCTCGAGGAGTTGGGGTGGAAGGTACAGGCCGCCGTCACGTCTCAGTCCTCTGGGCCGATCGAGCTCTTGGCAGGCGATCCGGCCGCCGCGGAGGTCGAGCTCTTGCTCGACTTCGCCGCCCTCGATGCCATGGGCGAGAAGTACTACCTGTCCACCACCGCAGCGTTCCTCGCGGAAGCGCTGTACCAGCAAGACCGTCTCGAAGATGCGGCCGGCTACTGCGCGATCTGCCGCGAGCTCGCCTCGCCGGACGACATCTCGTCGCAGTTCCTGTGGCGCTCGATCCAGGGGAAGGTCCTCGCCCGAACGGGTGACCTCGAGAACGCGCAGTCGTTGGGCAAAGAGGCGGTGGCACTCATCGACCCGTCTGAGGATCCCGATGCCGCAGCATCGACGCTGCTGGATCTCGCCGAAATCTACGAGCTTGGCGGCAGGCTCGACGATGCTCGAGACGCCGCACGCCAGGCCGAGACGCTCCTCGATGCAAAGCAGGACATCGTCTCTCGCGAGAGAGCGCGGAAGCGGTTGGCGTCCCTGGGATCGGTCCACGAACCCTTGGGTGGCTAAACCGGTCGATCTCGTTCGCGTCTCGACCTGGGGTGCGGAGGAACGCTGGCCCACGGCTAGGCTGAGCGGCGATGGTTCGCATCGCGCTCGGGCAGATCGATCCGTCGGTCGGCGATCTCGAGGGCAACGTGGAGCTCATGACCGCGTGGGCGTCTCGAGCCACCGAGGCCGGCGCCGACGTCGTGGTCTTCCCCGAGCTCGCGATCACGGGGTACCCCCCGGAAGATCTGGTGCTGCGGCCGGCGTTCGTCGACGACAACCTCTCGGCGCTCGAGCACTTGGCAAAGCGGACCGCGGGCGGCTGCTCCATCGTCACCGGCTTCGTCGATCGGACCGACCGAGGGCTTCACAACGCGGCGGCGCTCGTGGCAAACGGCGAGATCGTCGCCCGCTACCACAAGGTCAAGCTGCCGAACTACGGGGTGTTCGACGAGCAACGAACGTTCGTTCCAGGCGATGCCGAATGTGCAGTGCGCCTCGCCGGCTCCGAGCTCGGGCTCTCCGTGTGCGAGGACGCGTGGGCGCCCGGCCCGCCATTCGACGCGTACGCCGCCCGAAAGACCCCGATCGTCCTCAACATCAACGGCTCGCCGTATCACCGGGGCAAGGCGGGAGAGCGCATCGAGATCGCGCGCGATCGCGCACTCGAGACCGGCGCATGGATCGTGTACGTCAACACCATCGGTGGCCAGGACGAGCTCGTCTTCGATGGGGGAAGCATGGTTGTCGCGCCGGACGGAACGCTGCGGCACCGCGCCGCGATGTTCGAGGAGGACCTGCTGATCGTCGACATCGAAGGCGACCGCTCGATCGCCGAGGATCGGCCCGAATGGCCGGGCGAACCAGAGGACATCTACCGCGCCCTCGAGCTCGGTCTCGGCGACTACGTTCGCAAGAACGGGTTCGAGGGGGTGGTGCTCGGGCTGTCCGGTGGAATCGACTCGGCGTTCGTCGCCGTACTCGCGACGGACGCGCTCGGCGCCGGGTCCGTTCGCGCGCTCACGATGCCGTCGCGGTACTCGTCGGCGGAGAGCACCGAGGACGCGACGGAGGTCGCACGTCGCCTGCGGGTCCGGCTCGACGAGGTGGCCATCGACGACGTCTTCTCGGCATACCTCAACGCGCTGCGGGAGCCGTTCCACGGAACCGAGCCCGGCCTTGCCGAGGAGAACATCCAGGCGCGAATCCGGGGCAACCTGCTGATGGCCTTCTCGAACCGGTTCGGCTCGATGGTGCTCGCGACGGGGAACAAGAGCGAGTACGCCGTGGGGTACGCCACACTGTACGGAGACATGGCTGGCGGGTTCGCACCGATCAAGGACGTCCCCAAGACGCTCGTCTACAAGTTGGTGCGGTGGCGGAACGCTCAGGGACCGGGCGAGGGACCGATCCCCCACCGCGTCGTCGCGAAGGCACCATCGGCAGAGTTGCGGCCGGACCAAAAGGACACGGATTCGCTTCCCCAGTACGAGCAGCTCGACCCGATCATCGAAGCGTACGTCGTCGAGGATCGTTCTCCGGAGGAGATCGCCACGTCGGGCGACGATCCGGAACTCGTCGAACGCGTCGTCCAGTTGATCGACCGAGCCGAGTACAAACGACGGCAGGCCGCGCCGGGCATCAAGATCACCCCGAAGGCGTTCGGCCGCGACCGCCGCATGCCGATCACGAACCGGTATCGCCCGGACGCAAGCCCGTAGACTCGTCAAGCACGGGGCGGTAGCTCAGTCTGGTCAGAGCAGGGGGCTTTTAACCCTCGTGTCGCGGGTTCGAATCCTGCCCGCCCCACGCGTCTCATTCATCTGGCTCGGCAGGACGGCTTCCTGATACCGGCAGGTAGGTCTGACCTTCCTGGAATGAAGCCGACCGGGGCTCCCGCCGATAACTGCTTGGATGCTCGGTCCGAGTTGGGGGTCCGTGCTCGCGGCCTGCCGAGTGGGCGCCGAGTGGGCGTGGCGGCAGGTTTATGAGGATCTCGCGCCGGCGCTCCTTCGGTACCACCGCGCGCGAGGTTCCGCCGACCCCGACGACCTGGTCGGCGACACGCTCGTCAGGGTTGTGCGTGGGCTACCCGCGTTCGAAGGCAACGAGGAACAGTTCCGAGCGTGGGTCTTCGCGATCTCGCGTCGACGCGCGATCGACATCGGTCGTTCGGTGCGTCGCCATCCGGTCCACCCTGTCCCCTCCGAGGACCTCATCGCGCAGGCGCCCATCGGCGACGCCGAGGACGACGCCATGCGCTCGCTCGACGAGGAGCGGGTTCGCGTTGTGCTCGACGGGCTCACGCCTGACCAGCGGGACGTGCTCGTGCTCCGACTCGTGACCGACCTCACCATCGATCAGGTGGCAACCGTGATGGGGAGGTCGCCCGGCGCGGTGAAGGCGCTGCAGGCTCGTGGACTCGAGCACGTCCGCCGACAGATCTATCGCGGAGCCGTGACCTTTTCAGCCCCTGCTTGCGTTTCCACCAATGAGATGAGCAGCCATCTGGACCCCGACGAGCGCTTCGCTCTGGACCTTCGGACGGCGTTCCCCCCCGCCGCGATGCCTAAGGAACTCGCCGAGGAGCACGTCGTGGCGATGATGGCCGAGGCTCAGCTCCTCGCCGAGCAGGGAGCCACCCCGGCGCCGGCGAGCCGTCCGCAAGTCGCCAGTGAGCGACTCCAGGTACGGAGGAGGAGATCGATGCGAGGACGAATGCTCAGGCGGGTGATCGCAGTGGCCGCCGGACTGGCTTTGTCCCTCGGAGGTGTGGCAATGGCGGCTGCGCTCACCGGGGACGAAACGGGCGACGATGACCAGGCGACCCTGGTGTCGACCGACGATCCGGCGGGCGACGTCGAAGAAAGCGAAGACGTCGACGAGGCCGAGGCGGCCGACAGCGATGACGCCGACGCCGACGAGCAAGGTGAGGACGCCGATGATCAAGGCGAGGACGCCGATGATCTGGGCGAAGATGGTGACGACCAGGGCGAAGACGGTGAGGACCAGGGCGAGGACGGTGACGACCAGGGCGAGGACGGAGACGACCAGGGCGAGGACGGAGACGACCAGGGCGACGATGCCGATGACCAGGTCGAGGACGCCGATGATCAGGGCGACCAGGGCCAAGACTCCGACGACGACTCGGACGATGACTCGGACTCCGACTCAGACTCCGACGAGGGCGATGGAGGCAACGGCGACGATCAGTGATTCGCCGGGATCCGACTACTTGGTCCGGATCTCCTAAACCGCAGATTCACCGTTGAGCGGAAGGGTGGGCACCGCGCCCACCCTTCCGATCTGTTCAGCATCGGAGTGAGTGAGCACCGAACAATGGGCCGCTCGAGACAGACAGCGACGGCCCGCTACTTCTAACGTTTAACGTCGAGGTGGGAGCACCCTTCTAGCTGCCGAGCGCCGCCGAACCGTCGTCCTCGGTCTTGCCGCCGGCGTGCGCCTGTCCGGCCGCCATGTTCTCGAGCGCGTGCGCCGGCGGTCCACCGCCGTGTCCGACAGCCACCATCGGCTTGCCGCAGTCGCTGTGTGCGGCCTCGCGGATCTGAATGGCGGCGCCATCGGCGGCGACGGCGCTCACGTAATCGCCGTGCGTCCAGTTACCGGGGAGCGAGGACACGGCCGTGAGATCGCACGACCCCGCGTTGTGGAATCGATCGATCGGCCCACCGTGAACTCCGGCGTCCTGCTCGTTAGCCTCAGCGTTATTGTCTTGCCCAAGAGGCCCTCCGGCAGGCGACCGGGCGGCGAGGAAACCAGCTGTGGCAATGCCCGACACACCAAGAACCGCCATGACCACGAATGCGACAACACCTCGCCTCACACGAGCCTCCTTTGTCTTCTCGGAGAAGCATCGGCAGGGGCGAGCGCCCGGTCAATGGTCCGATCGGACGTTTCGTAGGCCGGATGACCTAGCACCGAGCTTCGTCGGCGCTGCGCGCTAGCGTCCGCCGATGTATGTGGTGGCGGCGGTAACGCCCCGAGGTGACGCCCTTCTGTGCCGTGTGGCGGAGGCAGGCCCCGACCGGCGAACGGGACTGCGGAACGCAACCGACCTCTCGCCCGAGGCGGCCCTCCTGTTCCCGAACGCGACCTCGGTTCATACGTTCGGCGTGCGGTTTCCGATCCTGGTGGCGCGCCTCGACGATGCCTTCACGGTCGTCGACGTTCGCAGAGTTCGCCCGGGGCGGTTCGTCCCTCCGATGAGACGAGCGAGCCACGTTCTCGAGTGCAACGAGGACGTCGACCTACGGGTGGGGGATGTGCTTCGGATCGGCCGGTCAGCTGGCGATCGCGCGAACGAGCGCGAACACCACCATCGAGACAACCGTCAAGGCGACGACAACGATCGGAACGAGATGCGTGGCCCAAGCCGGGAGAGCGACTGGTTCGCGGCGGGTGGAGTCGGGTTCGACGAACCCCAGGAACTCCAGCAGAGACCGCATCGATAGAGGCATCGGCAGCAGTTCTCATGATCTGAAGCCAGACGCCGACCTCTCCCCCGGTTCGAGCGCAACGCCGTCGCTATACTTCGGGCGCTGCCCTCGGGCCGGGGGTGGGGGCGAGCACGGTCCGACCCAGGCCCCCATCGTCTAGCGGCCTAGGATTTCGCCCTTTCAAGGCGGCGACACGGGTTCGAATCCCGTTGGGGGCACACAACTGAATAGAACACGCGCCCGTAGAGGAGCCTGGCCGTCCTCACCGCCCTGTCAAGGCGGAGATCGCGGGATCGAAGCCCGTCGGGCGCGCTACGAACGAACCGCGATCGCTCTAGCCGAGCGCCGCGAGCCTGCGTCTCGTCGAGTCGGCCGCCACCTCGTTCCCCTTGGCCTCGTAGCGTTCGAGAGCCTTGGCAAACGCGGACGCAGCGTCCTGCGACTCGTTCGCCGCCCCGTGAACCTCGCCGAGGGCGATGAGCGTGTCGGCCCGCATGTTCAGGTCGTCCGTCTGTTCCGCCAGCCGTACCGCCGTCTCCGCGAGCGCCCTGGCCTCGTCCGGTCGTCCGCGAGCCGACAACACTCGAGCGAGGGCGCTCCGCCACATCACCTGCGTCGACACGTCGTCCTCTGCGCCGGTCTTCTCGCTCAATGACGCGGCGTCTTCGGCTTCGTCGAAGCGTCGCTGGTCGACGAGGGCGTGCGCGAGCAGCGCGGCGACCGTCGACGCGAATCCTTGCTCTCCCATCTCGGCCGCCTGATCGAGGCCGGAGCGCAGCTCGCGCTCGGCGGCGACCGGATCGCCCGCGAGGAGCTCGATCGAACCGAGCGTCTCGGAGACGAACATCGCGCGCAGCTGCAGTCCGAGCTCGTCGTGGAGCGTCCGGGCGCGACGTGCGAGCTCACGGGCTTCGTCGAAGCGTCCGCGCATCGCGCGCGCGACGGCGAGCGCGCGGTGAGCGGGAGCCTCGTAGCCCGTGCCGCTCCACCTCTCGAGGACCTCGTTGCACCTGCGCTCGATCTCGTCGCCCGGCGCCGGTCCGTACGCGCCCGAGCCCGTGTAACGGCCGAGCGCGTCGGCCTCCTCACGACGTGCTCCCGCCTTTCGAGCGTGCTCGATGGCCCGAGACAGCGCGTCGTCGACGGCGGCGTAGCGCGCGTGCGCCCAGTTGAGGTCCGCCACCAACAGCCACGCCCGAGCTACGCCGAGGTCGTCGCCCAAGCTCTCGAGGATCGAGATCAGGCGCTCTGCCTCCGAGAGCTCACCGGCTAACAACTTGGGATCGGTGGACTCCAACAACAGCAAGCGTTGGATCGCGGCGTTGGCCGCCGTTTTCTCATCGCCAGCCGCCAGCCCGAGCTCTTCGGCCTGGTTCATGACGGCCTCGGCGGCAGAAAGGTCTCCGAGCTCGGACAGCGCCTCGCCGAGCGCGAGCAACACAGGGCGTCGCTCTGAATGGTCTCGAGGGAACAGGTCCGCGCCGCGCCGAAGCAGCTCGGCGGCGGCGGAAACATCGCGGCGGTCCATCGCCCGCAGGCCGGCAGCCGTAAGCGGCCGAGCGGCACGAACGGCGAGTTCCTCGACAGTCTGCCGCGGTGCACCCAGCTCCGCTCGGTACCGCACGGACTGCTCGAGGTGGTATCCGATGACCTCGTCGAGCTCGTTCGCTCGGTCCCGCGTCACGCGCGCGACCCACGTCGCGAACCGCTCGTGGAGCTCGGCACGCTGCTCTTTCGGCGTCGCTCGATAGGCCGTTTCCTGGATCAGGATGTGATGGAAACGGAACGCGTCCTCCCCGCCGAAGTTCGAGCGGTCCGGGCGCACCAGATCCTTGCGAACGAGGGATTGCAGGTGTCCTCCGATGCGCGGTCGGACGTGGTCGGGCGCGATATCCGCAACGGCGCCCCACCAGAACACCTTGCCGATCACCGACGCACATCGGATCACCACCCGTTCTTCATCGGAAAGCCGGTCCAACCGTGCACTGAGGAGCGCGTGGATCGTGTCGGGGACGCGGACCGTGGCGAGATCACCCTCGACGACCCAACGAGTTCCCTCGCGACGCAGGACACCGTCGTCCTCGAGCATCCGCAGCATCTCCTCGAGGAACAACGGGTTGCCGCCCGCGGCGTCGGAGATGCGAGCGAGAGCGCTGCCCTCGAGCTCGGCCGCTCCCGGACCAAGAAGCCCCTCCACGAACCGAACCGTGTCCTCGTCGCCGAGCGGCTCGAGCATCAGCGTCTGCGCTCGCGAAACGCCGCCCCACGACGGCCGCGATTCGAGTAGGTCGGGTCGAGCCAGACAGACCAAGAGCACCGGCGCGTCGCGCGTCCACCCGGAGACGTACTCGACGAGATCGAGGAACGTCTGCTCGGCCCACTGAACGTCGTCGACGATCGCGACGACGGGACGGTCGCGCGCCAGCCAGGCGAGGAACCGGCGGATCGCCCAGAACGTCTCCTGCGGTCCCGCGTCCACCGTTCCGATCCCCGTCACTTCGGCCAGGCCGCGCACGATGATCTCGGCGTCTTCGGCGCCGTCGAGGGCGGCCGACAGCTTCGCCTGCGCGACGTCGCGTCGTTCGTCGTCCGTGATACCGCAGGCGCGTTTAACCAGCTCCGCCACGGGCCAGAACGTGATGCCCTCGCCGTACGGCAGACAGCGTGCGCGCAGCACGACCGCGTCGCCCTCGAACGACGTCGCGAATTCCCGAGCCAAGCGTGACTTGCCCACGCCGGCCGGTCCGACGACGGTGACGAGGACGCACTCCCGAGTGGAGATGGCGCGTTCGAACGCCGAGCGAAGGGCGGTGAGCTCGCGCTCACGGCCGACGAGCGGCGGATCGGGTCGAGCACCGATCGCATCGGCGCCGGGCTCGACCGATCCCAGTCGATACGCGACGACCGGGGATCGCCGTCCCCTCAGCTCCATGGGGTCGGTCGGCGTGGCGACGACGTGGTCGCGAACGAGGGCGTACGTCGTGGGTCCGAGGAGGATCTGGCCCGGCTCCGCCGCCCGCTCCAGACGCGCCGCGACGTTGACGGCATCCCCCACGACGAGCGAGTGCCCCGCCCCGGGATCTCCGACCACGACCTCGCCGGTATTGACGCCGATCCTCGCCTGGATCTCCGTGCCGAATCGCTCTCGGAGCTCGACGTTCAGCTCGCCGAGCGCCCTGACCATCGCGTCGGCCGCTCGCACCGCGCGGAGCGCGTCGTCCTCGTGCAGGCGAGGAACGCCGAACACCGCCATCACGGCGTCGCCGATGAACTTCTCGACCTGGCCGCCGTGGCGTTCGAGCTCGTTGCGCATGCGACGGAAGAAGCGCGCGATCAGCTGCCTGGTCGATTCGGGATCGAGCTCTTCTCCCAGCGCCGTGGAGCCGACCACGTCGCAGAACACGACGGTTACG
Organism: Actinomycetota bacterium; assembly: GCA_035640355.1. Taxonomy (NCBI): domain Bacteria; kingdom Bacillati; phylum Actinomycetota; species Actinomycetota bacterium. Next base: position 74,698 of record DASQWI010000019.1, on the reverse strand, counting down.
GTCTTGCGATCGGCCTCCGGCGCGGGCCCGGTCCCGGCGAGAGGTGACGCGCACGACATGCAGAAGCTCGCATCGGCGGGATTGGCCCGGCCACACGTCGCGCAGACAACCATCGCAGGAGTGTAGGCCACCGTTTCGAGCGGTTTGCCCCGAAAGGACGAGCGCGCCTAGTGTGCCGACGGTACGCGGGCGAGGGAGGGAACGATGGGAACAGAGGGTGCCGGCTACGACTTCCCGGTCGTGAGCGACCGGCCGGGCGAAGAGCTCATCGGTGCGCTCCCGGGGTCGACGGTGATCGTCGACGAACCCATCTATTCGCCGGAGGCACCGGACCCCTTTGGCCACGGGGACGAGGAGATCGGAACCGTGACGATCGTGCAGTTCAAGGGCCAGGGGAAGCGGATCCCGTTCGCCGCGCACTTCGCCTTCAACGACGGGGACTCGGTGTCCCTTACTGGATTCGTCCCGGGGGATGGATCGTGGAAGGGTAGGGGCGTCGTGGCGTACGGCGGTGGAACCGGCAAGTTCGCCAGCCGCGCAGGACAGGTCGACCTGCAGAGCGACAACCCGAAGCGGTGGGGGTAGCCGCCGTCCGGCGCGGTATCCTTGGCCGACGCGCGCAACGTCCGAACGAGAGGCGATCTCCAGCAGCCGATCGTCGGTCCCGCCGATAGCACTCGCCGGCCAGGTAGCTCAGTTGGCAGAGCACGCGGCTGAAAACCGCGGTGTCGGCAGTTCGATTCTGCCCCTGGCCACGAACACCGGATCGTTCCGTGTCAGTTGACGCTCTCGCGGCTTCGCAGCTCGGCTGAACGAGCGGCGGCCGCCTGATACAGCTCCGCGGAGCGCGTGAACTCCCTCGCCCCGAGCGCCTTCAGCGCGTCATTCACGTCCCGCGCGCTGTGATCGTCGTCCATCTCGTCCCACGTCATGAACTCGCACAGCCCGCCGTAGTCGAGCTCGAGCAGCGCGGTCGTGTCGAACGCTGTCAGCCATTGATGAACCTCGACCACGAGCTCCGCCATCGGGCCGAGCTCGCTGTGGCGAAGCACCGGAACGGATCGCTCGGCGCGCCGGAGCGCTTTCCGTACGGTTGTCAGGTAGGAAAGCCGGTGCGCTTCGTGCACCTCTCGGATCCGACGCTCGTCGTCGTCGAACAGGACGAACCACCTGACCGGCACGTGCCACGGGCTCTCCATGATCGCCGCGAGCTGTCCGGGGTTGCGCCGGCGCATGCGGCCCAGCTCGCGCCGCGCGCGGCGCGCTGCGCCGTCGGGAACGAATGCCTCCGAACCCTCGAACGGCGTACCGTCGTGAAACGCGAGAAGTCCCGCGAGCACGCGCAGGCGCGTTCGCTCGGGGCAGACGAAGAACGCGCCGTCGATGACCTTCACGTGCGCTTGCTCAGGGCTCGATGGAGTGAGAAATCCGAGGCCGTCGCGCGTCGCCAGATCCGTGTAACGCGGCGCCACCGCTCGCGGCGCGCCCTCCACGATGTATCGCTCCCAGTACGCCATCTCCTCCGCGGCGAACGCGTCGAGCGGCTGGTAGACGCGCAATTCGGCGGCCGGGATCACGGCGCACGAGTGTATATCCTCTCGTCCGCCCGCCGTTGCGAGGGGTCACGGGGGGTAGCGCAGTGAGCGAAGCGAACGTTGTGCGTGCCCCCGTACTGAGGAGACTCCGCGCGTGAGCCGCGACATTTACGGCGTTTCGATGGTTCAGATCCTCGCGCCGGACGGAACGCCGACCGCCGACACCGGGGTCGGCCTCGACGATGAACGGTTGCGCGATCTAATGCGCTTGATGATCCGAGCGCGCCGACTCGACCGCGAATGCATGGCGCTACAGCGACAGGGTGAGCTGACGGTCTATCCCCCGTTCGAAGGGCAGGAGGCGGCCCAGGTGGGCAGCGCGTTCGCGCTCGGGGCCAACGACTTCGTGTTCCCGTCATTTCGGGAGCTCGCAGCGGCCGTCGTTCGCGGCGTGGACGTCGTCGAGTACCTGGAGTATCACCGCGGCACGTGGCACGGCGGTCCGTACGACCCGATCGAGAACCGGTTTGCGCCGATCTGTGTTCCGGTTGCCACGCAGATCGTCCACGCGGTCGGGTGGGCCCTCGGGGCGAAGCTCGACGGACTCCCCGCGTGCGCGCTCGCCTACTTCGGCGACGGTTCTGCGTCAGAGGGCGACTTCCACGAAGCCGCGAACATGGCCGGCGTGTTCGGCGCGCCGGCCATTCTGTTCTGTCAGAACAACGGGTGGGCCATCTCGGTGCCGCTTGCGGAGCAAGCGGTCGCGCCGATCGCGAGCCGCGCGAGCGGCTACGGGTTCGAGGGCGTCCGCGTCGACGGGAACGACGTGCTGGCGGTGTACGCCGTCACAAAGACGGCAGTCGAACGGGCACACGCCGGCGAGGGCCCGACACTGATCGAGGCGGTTACGTACCGGATCGGTCCGCACTCGACGGCCGATGACGCATCCCGCTATCGAGACGACGACGAGGTCGCGGCGTGGCGTGCGCGCGATCCGATCGACCGCTTCCGCCGATACCTATCGGGTGCCGGCGTCGCGGACGATGCGTTCGTGCACGAGTGCGAGTCAGATGCGGCGCGCTGGGTGGCGCAGATCCGCGCGAAGCTGATCTCACTCGAGGCCCCCGCAGCGTCGGAGATCTTCGACCAGGTGTTCGCCGCTCCGCCGCGAACGCTGGAACGGCAACGCGATGCTTGGTCCGCCGATGCCTGATATCACGATGGTCGCGGCGCTCAACGCCGCGCTCCGCGACGCTCTCGAAAGCGATCCTCGAGCGCTCGTTTTCGGCGAGGACGTCGGTGAGCTCGGAGGCGTATTCCGTGTCACCGAAGGTCTGCAGCAGAAGTTCGGCCGGGAGCGCGTGTTCAACACGCCGATCGCCGAAGCGGGCATCGCCGGGATCTGCGTCGGTCTGGCGATGGCTGGATGGCGTCCGATCGCCGAGATGCAGTTCGATGGGTTCAGCTACCCCGCGCTCGACCAGGTCATCAGCCACATCGCGAAGTACCGGCTGCGGACCAGAGGCCGGGTCTCGATGCCGATCGTGATCCGTATCCCCTCGTTCGGTGGGATCAAGGGGAAGGAGCACCACGGCGAGAGCCCCGAGACGTACTACGCACACACCGCAGGCCTGAAGGTCGTCGTGCCCGCGGACGCCATCGACGCGTACCGACTGCTTCGCCTGTCCATCGACGATCCAGATCCGGTCGTCTTCCTGGAGCCGAAGAGCCGGTACTGGTCGAAGTCGCAGAACGGACCCGAGGCGCTCACGACGGACGGGCCGCAGATCGGCGTGGCCGTTGTGCATCTACCCGACGGCGGCGACTGCACGATCGTCACGTACGGAGCGATGCGCGCACGGTGCCTCGACGCGGCGAGATCGCTCGCCGAGGACGGCATCGGTGTGCGCGTCGTCGACCTTCGATCACTCGTTCCGCTCGACGTCGAGACGATCAGCCGCTGTGTCGTCGAGACCGGGCGTGCCGTCGTCGTGCACGAAGCCCCGCTCACGCTGGGGTTCGGCGCGGAGATCGCGGCGCTGATCATGGAGGAGGCCTTCGATCATCTGGAGGCCCCGGTCGCCCGCGTCACCGGACCCGACGTTCCCTACCCCCCGGCGTCGCTCGAGCAGGAGTACCTCCCGAGCGTCGAACGTATCGTCGCGGCTGTCCGCCGAACCATCGAGTACTGATGGCCGCTCGCGTCTTCGTGTTGCCCGACCTCGGCGAGGGACTCGAGGAAGCCGTGGTCACGCAGTGGCTCATTGCCGAAGGTGACGAGGTCGAGCTCAACCAGCCGATCGCGGAGGTCGAGACGGCGAAGGCCGTCGTCGAGGTGCCGTCTCCGTTCGCGGGGAAGGTGGCCCGACTGCACGTAGCCGCCGGCGCGACGCTCACGGTCGGATCTCCACTCGTCACGTTCGACGTCGCCGGAACGGAAGAGCGGCGGGAGCCGTCGGGGCCAAGCGCTTCGGATGAGCAGTCACGCCCAGTTGCTTCGATGTCAGGCGGATCGCACGTCGCGACGACGCCTGCCGTGCGGAAGCTCGCCAAGGACCTCGGCGTCGACCTCGGATCCGTCACGCCCTCGGGTGCAGGCGGTCGCGTCACGCGGATCGACGTCGAGACCGCGGCGGGTGTCGAGCGTGCAGCGAGCGACCTGGAGAACGTCGAGACAGTTCCCGTCACCCCGGTGCGGAAGGCCATCGCCAACCGGCTCGCGCAGGTCGCCGCCATCCCTCACGTCACCACGTTCCGCCACGTCGAGTGCTCGGCGCTCGAGACCGTGCGGGGCGAACTCGGCGTGTCACCACTCCCCCTGTTCGTCGGCGCGCTCGCCGAGGTGTGCGCCGATCACCCCCTGCTGAACTCGAGCTGGGGCGGCGACCGGATCCTCGTCCATCGCGCCGTGAACGTCGGCATCGCTACAGACACCGAACGAGGACTCGTCGTGCCGGTCGTGAGGGACGCCCGTGCCAAGACGGTCGCGCAGATCGCTGAGGAGATCGCCTCGCTCGCCGAGCGGGCGCGCGCGAACGCCCTTTCGCGGGACGCTCTTGCCGACGCGACGATCGCCGTCACGAACACCGGGAGCTATGGATCGGAGTTCGGCACTCCGCTGCTCAACCCAGGCCACGCCGTCACGATCGCGCTCGGCGTGATCGAGCCGCGCGCACTCGTCGTCGACGGACGGGTCGAGGGTCGACCTGCGTGCACGCTCTCGTTGACGTTCGACCATCGAGTGCTCGACGGCGCGACGGTCGGCCGGGCATTCACTGCGCTCGTCGATCTGCTCCAGTCGTCGGAACGGCTCTCGAACCTCCCGCGCTAGGCTTTCCCGGGGGTACGCACGCCACTCGCCTCGCTCGCTCTGCCTTTGGCCGATATCCTCGACTCGTGAAGCGAGAGAACCACGTGACGCCCGCGGACGTGGGAAGGCGCGTCTCGTTCCAGTTCGAGCTCCCGAACGGGTTCCTCGGCGAGGCCGTCGGCGTGCTCGAGTACTACGACGAGGGAGCCGAGACGTACATGGTTCGCCGGAAAGACGGCGAGCTGGCGCGCGTGCCGGTGCGCGGGATCCGGTTCGGGAAGCTCGTCGAAGGCTGACGGCTCGTCAGCCCTCGAGTCCGTGGATGATGCCGATGAGCTCGTCCATGCTGAAGGGCTTCGCCACGAACGCGTCCGCGCCGAGCTCCATGGCCTTGGCTCGATCGCGCCGGCTCGAACGGGCGGAGACCACGACGACCTTGGGGCGCTCGTCGGCAGGGAACTGCCGGACGCGCTCGAGCACGGTCCATCCGTCCATGACGGGCATCATGATGTCGAGCAGCATCATCGAGGGCCGTTGCTCGGCGATCTCCTCCAAAGCCTCCTCGCCGTTGCGGGCGGCGTAGGTTCGGTATCCCTCGGCCTCGAGGCTGAACTGGAGCATCCAAAGGACCTGCGGCTCGTCGTCCACGACGAGGACACTGGTCGTCGTCTTCGTGGCGCTCATCTGTGTAGGTATCGGCCGCAGCTCGTTGCTCGAAGATGCGACCAAGGGACCAACTTCGTTCGCCTGGACGGCCTCCCCCCGACGCCCGACGCGCCGGCACGGATCGGCGTCCCGCTCCGCGTCGCGTCACCCGCGCACTACACGTCCGATCTCGAAGGACGCGGATCCCCCAGCCTTCCCCCGAGAGATCACCTCAGCGGTGCGATGGGCAGGTACGACGAGGATCATCCCGACGCCGAGGTTGAACGTCCGGCGCAGCTCCTCGTCTCCGGCACCTGAAGCCTCCGCGACAAGGTCGAACACGGCAGGAACCGGCCAGCTGCGCCAGTCGATGTCGGCGTGGAGACCGGCCGGCATGACTCGCGGAACGTTCTCGACCAGCCCACCCCCGGTCACGTGCGCGGCGGCGTGGACGACACCGTCGCGCGCCAGCCCCAGCACGAGTGGTGTGTAGACCGCCGTGGGCTCGAGCAACTCGTCTCCCAGCGACCGGCCGAGCCGCGGTAGGACGTCGTCCAGGCGGTACCCGCCGTCTTCGAGGAGCGCCTTGCGGACGAGCGAATAGCCGTTCGCGTGCAATCCGGTCGAAGCGAGCCCGATCAACACGTCGCCTTCCTGAACGCGGTGCGGCCCCAGCATCGTGCGCTCGTCGACGACGCCGACGCAGAATCCCGCCAGATCGAGCTCCTCCGGACGCATCGTTCCCGGGTGTTCGGCCGTCTCGCCGCCGAGCAACGCGCAGCCGGCGCGGCGACACCCGTCGGCGACTCCCGTAACGATCGCCGCAACGTCCTCCGGCACGAGGCGTCCCGTCGCGACGTAGTCCAGGAAGAACAGCGGCTCGGCGCCCGTACACACGACATCATCCGCGCACATCGCCACGAGGTCGACGCCGATCGTGTCGAGCCGGCCGGCCGCGAGCGCGACGCCGAGCTTGGTCCCCACGCCGTCGGTTGCCGCGGCGAGCAGGCGATCCTCCGAGATGCGGAACAGGCCGGCGAATCCTCCGACGCCCTCGATGACCTCCGGACGAGTCGCTTCGCCAGCGAGGTCCCGTATCAGGCCGACGGCACGGCCCGCGGCGTCGAGGTCGACACCGGCGCGGCCGTACGCATCACTCATCGCGACGACGCGAATCGGCGCCGACCACGCACGCGATAATCACGACTTCGCGGGATTCTCGAGGAGGAACTTGCCGGCGTACTCCGGGATGGGGATCGGATACTCCCCGTCGAAGCACGCGCGACAGAACTCGCCGCCGCCCTGTCCAGTGGCGGCAACCATTCCTTCGAGGGAGAGGTACCCGAGCGAGTCCGCGCCGACGTACCGGCGGATCTCCTCGACCGCCAGATCCGAGGCGATGAGCTCGGAGTGGCTCGACATGTCGATCCCGTAGAAGCACGGCCACCGGATCGGCGGGCACGTGATACGGGTGTGAACCTCGGCCGCGCCCGCCTCGCGCAGCGCCTGAACGAGCTGACGCGTCGTCGTTCCCCGGACGATCGAGTCGTCAATCACGACCAACCGCTTGCCGGCGATCGCGTCCGGGATGGGGTTGAGCTTGAGCTTCACCCCCCGTTCGCGAAGTGTCTGCGACGGCTGGATGAACGTCCGTCCGACGTATCGATTCTTCATCAGGCCTTCGCCGTACGGGATACCGGAGACCTCGGCGAACCCCTGCGCCGCGGAGTGTCCGGTATCCGGAACGGGGATCACCAGGTCGCCGTCGGCGGGCGCCTCGATCGCCAGCCGGCGCCCGAGGTCGCGGCGAACCTCGTAGACCGTGCGACCGCGAAGGCGGGAATCGGCGCGCGCCAGGTAGACGTACTCGAAGATGCACAGCGCTTGCCGCGGGCTCTCGGCGAAGCGCGTCGACTGCAACCCGCGATCGTCGATTCGAACGACCTCGCCGGGCTCCACGTCGCGAACGAACACCGCGCCCACGATGTCGAGCGCACACGTCTCGGACGCAACGACATAGCCGTTCGTCAAACGGCCGATCGACAGAGGGCGCAGCCCAAGAGGATCGCGCACGGCGAACACGCTCCGCTCGTTCATCATCACGAACGAGAACGCGCCCTCCAACGTTGGTAACACGTCGAGCGCTGCGGCCTCGAGGCCACCGTCCCCGAACCGCGCCAGCAGCGTGGCGACCAGGTCCGAGTCCGTGGTCGCCCCGCCCGCCCGCGCCGCGCGCTCGGCGAGCTCGAGCGTGTTGACGAGGTTGCCGTTGTGGCCGAGCGCGAGCGACCGGATGCCGTCGGTCTTGAAGGCGGGCTGCGCGTTCTCCCACGTCGTCGAGCCCGTCGTCGAGTATCGGTTGTGGCCGATGCCCAGATCTCCCTGCAGCGTCGTCAGCGTCGCCTCGTTGAAGACCTGGGAGACGAGGCCGAGCTCCTTGTAGACGAGGAGATGCTCGCCATCGGATACCGCCATGCCGGCGGATTCCTGGCCGCGGTGCTGCTGCGCGAAGAGGCCGAAATAGATGAGACGGGCGACGTCTTCGCCCGGCGCCCAGACGCCGAAGAGGCCGCATTCGTCTTTCGGACTCTCCGCCCCCACGCGCCGCGATGCTAGCACCGGCCTCCGACGGGTCCGGGATGCACGGCGTTTCTTGTCGATCTTTCCGTGGCGGCGTGGGAAGGTCAGCCGCGAACCGTGACGGTTACGCGCTGGACGGAGTTGTTGGCGTAGCCGCCGACGTTCCATCCCGGCTCGAGTGGCTGCGCCACGCCTGTGGAATCCGTCGCTCGACAGCACAGGACGCGCGCACCCGGTGACGCGCCCCACTCGATCGACCACCCGCGCCACGCGGTGGAGTCGCGGTGCGGCGCATCCAAGCGAGTGTCGACCCACGTCCCGCCGTCGTCGTCGGAGAACTCCACGCGTTCGATCGCGCCGAGCCCCGACCACGCCCGACCTCGAACCTCGTGCGTTCCTGCGTCGAGGACCCGGCTCCGAGTGAGGAACTCCGGGATGCCGGGCGGGATCATCAGGCTCCGCGGGCGGATCCGGGTGACCGCCTCGCCCACCTCGTCGGGATCCGAACGGAACCGGTAGCTCGTCGCCATCTGATAACCGCCGAACTTCTCCCCCACCGCCGTGATGCGTGAGAGCCACTTCACGCTGGTCATGCCGTACCACCCGGGGACGATCAGGCGCAGCGGGGCACCGTGCTGCGGGGGAAGCTCCTGTCCGTTCATGGCGAACGCCAACAGGACGTCCTCGCGCATCGACTCGTCGATCGACAGGCTGCGTTCGTAGGCCTGCTCGATCTCGCCCTCGACGCCGCGATCGAGCCCGGTGAAGACGAGCTCGGCAGCGCCGGGCTCGACGCCCGCTTCCTCGAGCACGTCGCGAAGCGGCACGCCCGTCCATTCCGCGTTGCCGACGGCTTCCAGGAGCCACGGCTGGCTGAGCGGGCGCGGATCGAGCAACGCCCTTCCGTTCCCGGCGCACTCGAGCGTGACGGCGCGAGTGACCGTTGTGCGTTGACGAAGATCCGAGAGAGAGAGCTCGAGCGGGCGAGCGAGGAGACCGCCGACGCGCAGTCGCCACGCGTCGGCGTCGATCTGCGGGATGTCGTAGTGGATCAGCAGGTAATGCAGGCCGGGCGGCGTCACGTCATACCGCAGCGCCTCGAGTGGCATCCCGTGATTGCGGGCCGCGAGCTGAAGCTCCTGCCGCGTGATGCCCGCGTCGTCTGCCACGGACGTCATCCCGCCTCTCGCAGGACGCGCTCGCCCGACATGAGTTTGGGGATCGCGTCCTCGTATGCCGCCGCGGCCTCGTCGACGGTGACGTCGGCGACCTGGTCGAACACCATCCGCGGCCCGCCCGTTTCGCCGATCCGCGCGAACGGCACCCGGAGATCTGCGGCCAGATCCTCGAGCTCGGACGCCCGAGCGGGATCGACGGTGACGACGGCGCGAGAGGCCGATTCGGCGAAGAGCGCCACGTGCGACGGCAGGTCGCCGGGGATCGACACGGCGAATCCGGTACCGCCGGCCATCGCGGACTCGGCGAGCGCGATCGCCAGGCCACCGTCGCCGCAGTCGTGCGCCGAGCGGATCAGGTCCCTCCGCGCCGACTCCACAAGGAGAGAATGGAGAGAACGTTCGCGTTCCAGATCGAGGGCAGGCGGCCGACCGGCGACGACACCGAGAACGGACTCCGCGAACTCGGAGCCGCCGAGCTCCGGGAGGGTCTCTCCCATGACGTACACCAGCGTTCCGTCACCGAACGCATGGCGCACGGCGAGCCGGTAGTCCTGTATGAGCCCGACCATGCCGATCACGGCGGTCGGCCAGATCGCCGAGTCCCCCGACTCGTTGTACAAGCTCACGTTCCCGCCCGTAACGGGCGTCTCGAGCGCACGACACGCGTCGGCGATCCCCCGGATCGATTCGGCGAACTGCCACATCACCTCGGGACGCTCCGGGTTGCCGAAGTTCAGACAGTCCGTGATGGCCAGCGGTTTTGCGCCCGTGCACGCGACGTTTCGTGCCGATTCCGCGACCGCATGTGCCGCGCCGAGGTACGGGTCGAGCGCGCCGTATCGACCCTTTCCGTCCGTGGCGAGCGCGAGCGCCTTCAGCGTTCCCTCGATACGGACGAGCGCGGCGTCGGCGCCCGGGCCGAAGACCGTCCCACCCTGCACGATGGAGTCGTACTGCTCCCAGACCCAGCGCTTGCTCGCGACGTTCGGGGCGGAGAGCAACCGGAGCAGCGCGTCGCCAACCGGGGTGGTCATCGTGGTAAAGGTCGGATCATCGGCGAGGAGGTCGTCGCGTTCGAGCGGCACCGACATCGGCCGCGAGTAGACCGGCGCGCCGTCGGCGAGCGAACGCGCGGGCACCCGAGCGACCTCGAAGCCGCCGTGCCGGACATCCAGCATTCCGCCCCCGTCGACCAGCCGGCCGATGACTGCGGCGCCAAGGCCCCATCGCGTGCACACCTCGATCACGTCCTCCAGGCGTTCCGGGACGAGAATCGCCAACATCCGCTCCTGCGACTCGCTCGTCAGGATCTCGAACGGCTCGAGATCGTCCTGGCGGAGCGGAACGGCGCCGAGGTCGAGTTCCGCCCCGAGATCCGCTCGCGTTGCCGTCTCGCTCGCCGCGCACGTCAGTCCGGCGCCGCCGAGATCCTGGAGACCTTCGAGCAGGCCGCGCTCGACCATCTCCATCGACGCCTCGATCAGGAGCTTGCCGGCGAACGGGTCGCCGATCTGCACGCTGGGTCGGCTCTCGGCTGCATCGTCCTCGAGCGTTCGCGAGGCGAGCACCGACACGCCGCCGATACCGTCCCGACCGGTCGACGCGCCGAACAGGACCAGCAGCGACCCCGTCGGCGGCGCCTTCGCGGCCGTGACCAACCGATCGGCTCGTGCGATCCCCAGGCACATCACGTTGACCGTCGGATTCGCCGAGTGCGGCGCCCCGAAGTGGACCTCGCCGCCGATGGTGGGGACGCCGATGCAGTTGCCGTAGCCGCCGATGCCGGCAACGACGCCGTCGAAGAGCCACCGATTGCGCTCGTCCGTCAGCGGTCCGAACCGGAGCGGGTCGAGCAACGCGATCGGGCGCGCCCCCATCGAGATGATGTCGCGGACGATGCCACCAACGCCGGTAGCCGCGCCCTGGTACGGCTCAACCGCGCTCGGGTGCGAGTGCGACTCCATCTTGAACACGACGGCGACCCCGTCGCCGACGTCGATCGCGCCCGCGTCCTGCCCGGGACCGACGAGGACGCGCGGACCGTCCGTAGGCAGGTTGCGCAGGTGTACCTTCGAGCTCTTGTACGAGCAGTGCTCGGACCACATCGCGGCGTACATCGCGAGCTCGGTGGGGTTCGGATCGCGACCGAGCGTCGAGCTGATCGACGCGAGCTCATCGTCGGTGAGCCCGAGCCGTCGATGAAGCGGCTCGTTCACCTGATCCCTGAGGCGACCGGGTCGAGGGCAGACTGCAAGAGGGCGGCGAGCATCGGCTGCCCACCCGTCGGCCCGAGATCCGGATCGATCGCGTGCTCCGGATGCGGCATCAGGCCGACGACGTTGCCCGCCTCGTTGCGAACCCCGGCGATGGCGGCGGCGCTGCCGTTCGGGTTGTGCTCCGCCCCTAAGCCGCCGTCGGGATCGCAGTAGCGGAACACCACGAGTCCATCGCCCTCCATGCGATCGAGCTCGTCCCCACGGGCGACGAACTGGCCTTCGCCGTGCTTCACGGGAACGCGGAGCACCTCGCCGGCGACGAGCCCGGCGGTGAGCGGCGAGAGCGACGTCTCGACGCGGACGTCCACCCAGCGGCAGACGAACCGCCTGCCGGCATTCCGAATGAGAGCGCCCGGCAGGAGGCCCGCTTCGCACAGGATCTGAAATCCGTTGCAGATGCCGACGACCGGCCGCCCGGCATCGGCGAACGCGCGGAGCTCATCCATCACCGGCGCGAACCGCGCGATCGCGCCGGTCCGCAGGTAGTCGCCGTAGGAGAACCCGCCGGGAAGGATCACCGCGTCCGCGCCGCCAAGGTCGCGTTCGCCGGACCAGAGCGAAACGGCTTCCCCGCCCATCGCTCGCACGGCGCGAACCGCGTCGCGGTCGTCGAGCGATCCGGGGAACGTGACCACGCCGACCCGTGGCGCGCGCGCGGTCATGCTCGGTCGTTCCCCACCGCGTCCTCGAGGACCTCGCGGATCACCGCGTCCTCGATGACGGGGTTCGACAGCAGCCGTCGCGACATATCTCCGACCTGGGTCGTCGCCGCCTCCAGGTCGGTTGCATCGACGACGAGACGAACGTACTTGCCGACGCGGACGTCGGACACGTTCGACCAGCCGAGCGCGGGCAGCGACCCTTCGATCGCTTTGCCCTGAGGGTCGAGGAGTCCGGGCTTCAGCGAGACCTCGACGTGCGCGACGTACCTCACGTGCCTTCGAGACGCGCGAGGTCCACCGACGCGCGCTCCCAGTCGTTGTCCGTCATCACGCCCATCCGGTGACGGTAGTGATCCCATCGATCGCCGGCGACGCGCTCGTAGGCCTCGCGGTACTTCGACGCGGTGCGTTCGATCACCTCGGACGGCAGGTCGGGAGCCGGCGGCTCGTGGTCCCATCCGCTCGCGTCCAGCCAGTCGCGCACGAACTGCTTGTCGAACGAGGGCTGCACGCGGCCGGGCGTGTACCCATCGGCAGGCCAGAACCGCGACGAGTCCGGCGTGAGCACCTCGTCGATCAGGATGAGCTCGCCATCGACGAAACCGAACTCGAACTTGGTGTCGGCGACGAGGATGCCGCGTTCGGCGGCGACCTCGGCGCCGCGCTCATACAGCGCGATCGTGATCTCGCGGAGCTTCTCGGCGAGACCCTTTCCCACGACGTCGACGGTTTGCTCGAACGTGAGTGGAAGGTCGTGCCCCTCCGAGGCCTTCGTCGTTGGGGTGAAGATCGGCTCGGGGAGCTTGTGAGCTTCATCCAGACCGGGTGGCAGCGGAACGCCGCACACATGCCCCTCGGCTCGGTACTGCTTGAGGCCCGAGCCGGTGAGGAATCCGCGAGCGACGCATTCGACCGGCACGACCTTCGCCCTCCGCGCGAGCATCGCCCGCCCCGCCAGAGCGGGCTCGCTCCGGAACGGCTCGGGGAAGTCGCGTCGGTCGGCGCTCAGAAGATGGTTGGCGATCAGGTCGCGCGTTCGCTCGAGCCAGAACAGCGTGAGGCCGGTGAGCACGCGACCCTTGTCGGGGATCGGGCTCGGAAGCACGACGTCGAATGCGCTGATCCGATCCGTCGCCACGAGGAGGAGGCGTTCGTCGCCTGCCTCATACACGTCGCGCACCTTTCCCCGCGAGTGAAGGTTCACAGCCGCCTCGCTCACGCGTTCACCTCGACCTTCTCGAGGCGGTCGAACACGACGTCGAGGTAGCGAAGCGCGCGCAGCGGGTCGAACAGCTCATCGAGCGAGCCGCGGATGCGCTCACGCACCTCGGTGTCGGACGCGATCGTCTCGCGGAAGGGAGCCCCATCGTCCCACGCGGACGCCGCGGCGCGCTGCACGATGGTGTACGCCTCGTTCCGACTCATCCCCGAGTCGACGAGCGCCAGAAGCACGTTCTGCGAGTACGCCAGCCCACCGCCGACGTCGAGGTTCTCCCGCATCCGTTGTGGGAAGACAACGAGACCCTCGAGGATCTCTACCGTCTCGGCCAGCATGAAGTCCAGCGCCATCGTCGAGTCCGGCAGGATGACCCGTTCGGCCGATGAGTGGGAGATGTCGCGCTCGTGCCACAGCACGGCGTTCTCCAGTCCGACGTGCGCGTTGCCCCGCACTACCCGCGCGAGGCCCGTGATCCGCTCGCATCGCACGGGGTTCCGCTTGTGCGGCATGGCGCTCGAGCCCCTCTGCCCTTCGGCGAACGGCTCCTGCACCTCACGCACCTCCGTGCGGGCGAGATGACGGATCTCGGTGGCGACCGCGTCCAGCGTCGTGGCCGCGATCGCCATCGCGCTGAGGTACTCGGCGTGACGGTCGCGCGCGACGATCTGGTTCGACGCCTCGACCGAGCGGAGGCCGAGGCGCGCGCACAGCTCTTCTTCGATCCGCGGATCGACCTGCGCGTACGTCCCCACGGCGCCGCTGATGGCGCCGACGCTCACCGTCTCGCGGGCACGACGGAGTCGCTCGCGGTCGCGATCGAGCTGGAACGCCCACAGCGCAACCTTGTGACCGAAGCTCGTCGGTTCGGCCACGACACCGTGCGTACGACCAGCCATCACGGTGTCGCGATGCTCGAGGGCCAAGGCCTTCGCCACGGCGAGCAGCCGCTCGACGTCATCGAGCAACAGGTCGGCGGCTTCTCGAAGTTGCAGGGCCAGCGCCGTGTCGAGCACGTCGGACGACGTCAGGCCGAAATGCACCCATCGACCGGCCGGACCGACCGACTCGGCCACGTCCTGGACGAACGCGGCCACGTCGTGCCTGGTGTCGCGTTCGAGCTCCTCGACGCGGGCCGGATCGAACACGGCGCGCTCACGTACCTGACGCGCGTCGGCCTCGGGCACGACGCCGAGCCGAGCCCACGCCTCGACCGCCAAGATCTCGATCTCCAGCCAGTGGCGCAGGCGGGCGTCGTCCGACCAAACGGCCGCCATCCGGGGAAGGGCGTACCGCGAGATCACATCTCGCGGAGGGTCACAGCCGGAGGCCCTCCGCCAGGTCGTCTTTGAACCGCCACAAGCGCTTCTGCACAACCGGATCGCCCACCCCGACGACCTGCGCGGCGAGGACGGCGGCGTTGACGGCGGCGTCGACCCCGACGGTTGCCACCGGGACGCCGCTCGGCATCTGCGCCGTGACATAGAGCGACTGTTCGCCACCCATCTGATCGCTCGTGACGGGCACCCCGATCACCGGGAGGATCGTTCGCGCCGCAACGGCGGATGCGAGATGGCCCGAGATGCCGGTCGTGCACACGACCACCTTGAGGCCGCGGTCGAACGCGGTGCGCGCGTACTCGTCGACGAGATCGGGACTCCGAGCGACCGACATGACGCGGATCTCGTGAGGGATCTCGAGCTTCTCCAGGATCGCCGTGGCCTGCTGCATCACTGCGAGCTCTGCCGGCGAGGCGACGAGTACGCCGACCTGCGGGGCCTCGCCGTTCACGCTCTCCCCCCTTCCGCCGCCTTCGCTGCGATATCGCTCCGAAAGCGCATCCCGTCGAACGAGATGCGCGACACCGCCTCGTACGCCCGCGCCCTCGCCTCGGCGACATCGTCCCCGAGCGCGCCGACCGATAAGACACGCCCCCCGGCAGTGACCACTCTACCCCCGCGCTCCGCGGTGCCGGCGTGGAAGATGAGCGCGCCCTCGACCGATTCGGCTGCATCGAGCCCCTCGATCGCGAACCCCGTTTCGTAGGTATCCGGATAGCCGCCCGACGCGAGCACGATGGTCACGCACGACTGCGGCGACAGGTTCGTCTTGTAGAGGGCGAGGTTCCCCTCCGCGCACGCGAGACACAACTCGGCGAGATCGGAGCCGAGTCGCGGAACGATCACCTGCGTCTCGGGGTCGCCGAATCGCGCGTTGAACTCGAGCACCTTGGGACCTTCTTCGGTGAGCATCAGTCCGGCATACAACACGCCTGCGTAGCGTGCGCCCTCGGATTCCATCGCGCGTACGGTGCGAACGAGCACGTCGTTCAGGATCTCGTCCGCCGTCGCGTCGTCGACGAAGGGCACCGGAGAGTACGCCCCCATCCCTCCGGTGTTGGGCCCGGCGTCGCCGTCGCCCACGCGCTTGAAGTCCTGCGCGAACGCGAGCGGCAACACGTCGCGCCCGTCGGAAAGCGCGATCGCCGACACCTCGGTTCCGGAGAGGAACTCCTCGATCACGACTGTCGCTCCCGCCGCCCCGAACGTGCGCTGTTCCAGCGACGCCCGAAGCCAGGCCATCGCCTCGTCGCGGTCCGCGACGACGGCAACGCCTTTGCCGGCCGCGAGCCCGTCGGCCTTCACAACGTACGGGGCCTCGAACTCGTCGAGCGCCTCGAGCGCACCTTCCATCGTGGTCGCCGTTCGCGAACGCGCGGCCGGGATGCCGTACCGCTCGCAGAGCGACTTCGCCCACGACTTCGAACCCTCGAGCCTGGACGCGTCCTTCATCGGACCGAATACGAGCCGTCCCCGCGCGAGGAGCTCGTCCGCCAGTCCGGCGACGAGTGGGATCTCCGGGCCGACCACGGTCAGGTCGATCCGCTGCCGATCGACGAGGTCGGCGATCGCAGTGACGTCGTCGAGCGCGACCGGAACGCACTCGGCGTCCTTGGCCATTCCGGCATTCCCGGGCGCCGCGAACAGCTTGTCGATCGTCGGGTTCTCCGCCATGCGCCAGATGAGCGCGTGCTCACGCGCTCCGCCGCCGACGACGAGCACCCTCATCGATCAGCCCGGGGTTCGCCCAACGTTCGCTTCGCTCACTGTGCCGCGCCTCCCTCGGCGGTGAGGCTCTGCTCTCGCGCCGGCCCGACCGAGACGACGCCGATCGAAACGCCTGCCAGATCCTGCAACCGGTCGAGGTACTTCCGCGCGGGGGAGGGAAGGTCGCCGAACGAACGCACCCGCCCAAGGTCCTCGTCCCACCCCTCCAGCTCCTCGTACACCGGCTCCGCGTCGTGGAACAACGACTGATTCGGAGGGAAGTCCTCGAACATCTCGTTGCCGGCTCGGTAGGCCGTGCATACCTTGAGCGTCTCGAATCCCGACAGCACGTCGAGCTTGGTCACGAACAGCTCGGTGAGACCATTCACGCGTGCCGCGTATCTCGCGATCACCGCGTCGAACCACCCGCAGCGGCGCTTGCGTCCGGTCACCGTCCCGAACTCGCGGCCGCGCGCGCCAAGCCGCTCGCCGTCCGAACGGGTGTCCTCTGTCGGGAACGGCCCCGCGCCGACGCGCGTCACGTATGCCTTGGTGATCCCGACGACGCGGTCGACCTCGCGCGGCCCGATGCCCACCGACGCGAGCGCGTAGCCGGCCACAGGATTCGAGGATGTAACGAACGGATACGTCCCCTTGTCGAGGTCGAGCATGGTCCCCTGAGCGCCTTCCAGGAGGACGTTCTTGCCGGCGCGGAGGCCCTCGTGGATCAGCTTGGACGTGTCGACGACGTGCGGGCCAAGTCGCTCCGCGTAGCGCACGTAGTCGTCGACGATGAGGCCCGCGGTGATCGGCAACCGCCCATAGACACGCGTCAGGACCTGGTTCCTTTCTTTGAGGACGACGTCGAGCTTCTCTCGAAGGATCTTCTCGTCGAACAGATCCTGGATCCGAAGTCCGATCCGCGCCGCCTTGTCGGCGTACGCCGGACCGATTCCGCGCTTCGTCGTGCCGAGCGCGTTCTTGCCGAGGAACCGCTCCGTCACCTTCTCGAGCTCCAAGTGGTAGGGCATGATCATGTGACAGTTCCCGCTCACGACGAGTCGCGATGGGTCGATCGCGATGCCGAGGGCGGCAAGTCCGTCCACCTCCTCGAGCAGTACGCGCGGATCGACGACGACGCCGTCGGCGATCACCGAGGTGATGTGCGGATACAGGATGCCCGACGGGATCAGCTGCAGCTTGAGCGTGTGCCCCTCGGCAAGGATCGTGTGGCCGGCGTTGTTTCCGCCCTGATACCGGACGACGAAATCCATCCGGTCCGCCAGATAGTCGGTCGCCTTGCCCTTACCCTCGTCCCCCCACTGCGTCCCCACGACGATCGAGGCAGGCATGACGCCGCGAGTCTAGCGAGGGTGGTTAGCGCTCGATGCGGAAGCTGATCCTGACCTGCGTGTGGTACTCGGTGATGCTGCCATCCTTCACGACGGCGCTCGTGCCGAGGATGTCCATCGAGTCGATCCCGCGGATCGTTTTCGCCGCCTCTGATAGCGCTTGCTGCGCAGCGTCTCGCCACGACTCAGATGAAACTCCCACGAGGTCGATCGTCTTGATGACCGCCATCCCTACGCCCTCCCGTTGTAGACGTCGATGAAACGCCGGTAGTTGGCGGCGATCTGCTTGGCCGCCTCTTCGCGCTCGAGGTTCCCGTCCACGAACGCCTTCAGCGGGTCCCACCAGATCGAACGACCGATCGCGAAACCGATGTAGCCGGGAACTCCCGACCCCGTCCTGAGCCAGTGGTCGACGGCTGCGTCGTCGGCTCCGCGTCCGAGGACGACGCACGCGACGCCGGCCCGCCCCCCGGCCCGTGTCGTCGCGGCGATCGTCTCGCAGTCCTCACGGTGATCGATCCCCTCGATCTTCCAGATGTCGGGTTCGACACCCGACGCCTGCAGCTGCTCGATCGCCGTCTTCATCAGCTTGGGGCGCTCGTCCCGGTCCCATGTCTGCTCGTCGCCGGCAGCTTCGACCTGTTGCGGCGTCGGCGGGACGAGCAGCTCGAACAGGTACTTCCGTCCCTTCCCGTGCAACCAGTCACCGAGACGCTTGAGGCGCTCGGACTGTCGAGCGTTCATCGCGTCGGATTCGTGGCCGCCCTCCGGGTTGTACCGGACGAGCACCTTGGAGAACGTGGGATCGAACTCCTCGATGTGCGCTCCGAAATCCTCTCCGTACTGGAAGTCGAACTCGTCCTGCCCGCTCTTCTCGACGGGCATGGCCAGGGTCAACCCGGACGCCTTCGCGTCTCGCGCGGCGTCGGCGCCGAACTGCTCGTCGACGAGCACGCCAGCGGACTCGCGGGGAACGCCCTCGTCGAGCGCCCGCTTCGCGCCCTGGTAGATCACGTTCTTCGCGTCAGAGATGCGCCCTGCCTCCTCGGCGTTCGGTTCACCGGCCACTCCGAAGAACTTCTTCTGGAACGAGCCGCGATGGTCGAACGCGAGGATGTAGAGCGGCTTGTCGTAGCCGAGAGCCATTCGTGTTCCTTTCTCTTGGGCCTCTCTCAGGTTTGCTCGTATTGGTTCATCGGTTCGAGCACCTCGACCGAGATCGGCTGCGCCTCCTTGCGGAACAGGTCGCCGTGTGACGGCGAACACACGACGAAACCGAAGTGCATGGGAACCGCGAGTCCGGGCTCCATGGCCTTCACGAACGCCGCGGCCTCTCGGTAGTCCATCGTGTACGTCCCACCGATCGGCACCATCGCAACGTCGGTGTGCAGTGACTCAAGCTCGGGCAGCGCGTCGGTGTCGCCTGCGTGGTAGTAGCGGCGTCCGTCGAACTCCAACACGTAACCGACCCAATCATTCGATTTGGGGTGCATGTCGAGTCGGTCGGGCGCGACGTTGTAGGCGGGTACGGTCTCGAACCGCACGCCTGCGACCTCGTGCGACTCGCCCGGCGATACCGGCGTGACGTCTCCCGCGAGCTCGTTCGCGACGTCCTTGGGCGCGACGAGCTTGGTATTCGCGGCACTCAGCCGTTGGATCTCGCGGGGCTGCAGATGGTCGAAGTGCGCGTGTGTGATCAGGATCAGGTCGGCCTTCGGGTCGCCCTCGGCGGTTCCCCACGGATCGATGTAGATCGTGCGGCTTTCCGTCGCAAGGCGCATCGACGACTGACGGAACCACGTGACATTCTCGAGCACGTCTGGCTCCTTTCCGGCGCGACCCGGGCCGCCTGCGTCCCCCATGTAGTCTGGCAAATCGTCGTGGCCTCGCGCGAGCCCATCGAAGACGCAGGCGGTTTCCGGGCGTCGTTGTCGCTTCTGCGGCGCAACGGCGACTTCCGAAAGCTGTATCTCGCATCGCTGATCTCTCTGGGCGGCGACTGGTTCCTGCTGGTCGCACTGTTCGGTCTGGCCCTCGAGTTCACGGGGTCTGCGGTGTCGGTCGCCGCGCTGATCGTCGCGCAGGAGGTCCCTTTCGGCGTCGCTTCTCTGATCGGCGGCGTCTTAGCGGACCGGTTCGACCGGCGCCGGCTGATGGTCGTGTGCGACGTCGCGCGGACCCTCCTGTGCCTGGGGTTCCTGCTCGTCAACGACCCGAGCATGATGTGGCTCGCCTACTTGCTGCTCGCGGTCATCTCGTCGTTCTCCGCCGTGTTCGATCCGGCGTCGAGCGCGGCGCTTCCCAACCTCGTCGAGCCGCGAGAGCTCGGACCGGCGAACGCGCTCTCCGGCTCGCTGTGGGGAACGATGCTCGCCGTCGGCGCGGCACTCGGCGGCATCGTGGCCGCCGCGCTCGGTCGCGACGCCGCGTTCCTGATCGACGCGTCCAGCTTCGCCGTCTCGGGCCTGCTCATCGCGAGGATCCGCCGGCCGTTCTCTGCCGAGCGGACCGAGGAGCCGGAGGCGAACGTGATCCGGGCGACTGTGGAGACCGTTCGATACGCGCGCCGCGATCACCGCGTGCTCGCGCTCGTGACGGTCAAGGCGGGGTTCGGGATCGCGGCGGGCGTGATCGCGCTGATCGCCGTGTTCGCGCACGAAGAATTCGGCGCGGGCGACGCAGGGATCGGGGCGTTGATGGCCGGCCGAGGTGTCGGCGCGCTGATCGGACCGTTCCTGGGGCGGTGGCTGGCCGGGCCGCAGGACCGCAGGCTGTTCGGCGCGATCGGCGTGGCCCTCGCCGTCTTCGGCCTCGGGTACGCGACGCTCGGAGTCATGCCGAGTCTCTTCGCGGCGGCCGCGGCGGTCGGCGTCGCGCACCTGGGCGGCGGGGCTCAGTGGACGCTGTCTTCGTACGGACTGCAACGGCTCGTGCCCGATCGGATACTGGGTCGCATCTTCGCTTTCGACTTCACGCTCATCACGCTGTCGCTCACGGTGTCGGCGCTCGTTACCGCGTGGGCGGCCGATCGTTTCGGCGCTCGCCCGACCGTCGCGGTGCTGGGCGGCGTCGCGGTCTTGTGGGCTGCGATCTGGACGTGGCTCACGACCGACGTACGTCGCGCCACAATGCGCAGGGGTTCCGCTCCAGTGCCGGAGCTCGCCTCCGAGTCCGGATCGGGCCCCTAATGCGTGGCGGAGGCGAACGCCGAGCGCACTAGGACGACGACTCGGGCGGCGGAGGCGGCGTCGGTGCCGAAGGCGCCGGCGGCTGCGACGTCTGCTCGACGGTCGCAGCCGGGGCCGATCCGGTGAAGTCGACGCGCGGAGGGCCAGCCTCTCGCAGCGCGTCGTCCACCTCGAAGAACTCCTCCTGCTCGAACCCGAACACGCGGGCGATGATCGTCGAGGGGAACTGCTGCACCCGCTCGTTGAAGTTGCGTACGTTCGCGTTGTAGAAGCGCCGCGACGTCTGCAGTCGGTCTTCGGTGTTCGAGAGCTCCTTTTGCAGCGCCAGGAAGTTCTGGTTGGCCTTGAGATCGGGATAGTTCTCGACCACGGCGAACAGCTGGCGCAGCGCCGCGACGAACGGGCCTTCCGCGGCCGCCTGTTCGGCCGGCGAACCCGTCGCCGACGCGGCCGCGGCGCGTGCTCGCGTCACGTTCTCGAACACCGCCCGCTCGTGCGAAGCGTACCCGCGAACGGTTTCGACGAGGTTGGGGATCAGGTCGTACCGCCGACGGAGCTCGGTGTCGATATTCGCCCACGAATCGCGGATCAGCTGCTTCTGCGAGACGAACCGGTTGTAGGAAACGATGCCCATGATGGCGAGCAGCACGAGGACACCGATGACGACCCAAACGGCGACGGCCACGTTCGTTCCTTTCCGTTCCTCGGCGCGAGAGCTTAATCGCCGCGGCCGGACCGCGCAGCAAGGCGGCTAGCTGCCGGAGGTCACGGGCGGATGTGCCGCACGCACCTCGCTCGGAACGTGCTCCACGAGGCCTTTCAGCGTGTCGAGCACTCCGAACACGTCGGGGCTGTTCGGACGGGGACCGTAGACCAGAGCCATCGAACCGCTCACCTCGATCGCCCATGCGTCGTCGAGCGATCTCAGCCAATCGCGCATCGGTTCGTCGAGGAGGGCTCGAGCGAACGATCCATCCTCGCTCCAGACGTTCCACTCTGCGTCGAACCCGGGATCGTCCACCTCGACGCGACTGAATGTCGGAGCGCGCTCGAACGTTGTCAAGAAGACTTGCGGTTCTGCGACGACCGATGGAAACGAGGCGTCGCCCTTCGTGAGCCCGCAGGCGAACACCGTTCGCGGGGCCGACGAGCTCGACAGTGAAGGAGCGTCGAACCCGAGACCGAACACCGTCACCTCGAGTCCGCTCCACGGACCCCACACGAGCTCGGTGATCTCGGGATGGGAGGTGCGTGAGAACAGCGCGAAGGGGAATCCGAGGAGTCCGAACGGATCGGCCGTCTCGCGTCGTAAGCCGAGCACCTCCGCGCCGGTCTTGCCCACGTCCTCCTTCATCTCCCGCTTCAGGCGCGAGGTCGCAAACACCGCCCCGCCGATGAACAGGGCGAGCACGACGATCCCGGGCAGGGCCCGGAGGAAGAACACCGCGACCACGGCCGCGAGGAACCAAAGAAGGACGAGACCCCACCTGTTCACGAGACGATGTATCGACCGCGAGTGCGCCCGGGCTTAGGCGCTGGCCGATGCGTGCTTCGGGGCGGTGAGCGTGAGCCCACCCTCCACGGCGTCCACGACGACGATGTCGCCCTCGGCGACCTCCCCGGCCAGCAGTTTCATCGCCAGCGGGTCCTGAAGCTCGCGCTGGATCAACCGCTTCAGCGGCCGCGCGCCGAACGTCGGGTCATAGCCGGCGCCGGCCAGATGCTCGCGAGCCGCATCGGTGAGCTCGACCGTGAGGGAGCGTTGCGCGAGCCGTTGCACGAGCAGTCCTACCTGGATGTCGACGATCTGCCTGAGGTCGTCTCGGTCGAGTGGTTCGAACACGACGATCTCGTCGATCCGGTTGACGAACTCCGGACGGAAGAAGCCGCGGACGTCGTCGACGAGCGCGTCCCTCCGCTTGTCCTGGGGGATCGACGAGTCATGGAAGATCGGGCTTCCCAGGTTCGAGGTCATGATCACGATGGCGTTGCGGAAGTCCACGGTGCGGCCCTGACCGTCCGTGAGCCGCCCGTCGTCGAGGAGCTGCAGCAACACGTTGAAGACGTCGCCGTGCGCCTTCTCGATCTCGTCGAGCAAGATCACCGAGTACGGCCGGCGGCGAACGGCCTCCGTCAGCTGACCTCCCTCCTCGAACCCCACGTAGCCCGGCGGTGCACCGACCAGCCGCGAGACCGTGTGCCGCTCCTGGTACTCGCTCATGTCCACGCGGACGATGGCGCGCTCGTCGTCGAACAGGTACTCCGCGAGGGCGCGGGCGAGCTCGGTCTTGCCGACGCCGGTCGGTCCGAGGAACAGGAACGAGCCGATCGGGCGGTTGGGGTCCGAGAGTCCGGCGCGCGACCGCCGGATCGCGTTCGCCACCGCGTTCACCGCTTCCTCCTGCCCCACGACGCGCCGGTGCAACGCCTCCTCCAGGTGAAGGAGCTTCTGCATCTCGCCCTCCATGAGGCGGCTGACCGGGATGCCGGTCCACTTCGACACGACCTGAGCGACGTCCTCCTCGGCCACTTCCTCGTTCAACATCTTGCGGTCGCGCTGCAGCTCCTCAAGTCGTGCGTTCTCGCCCTCGAGCTCCCGCTCGAGCTCCACGAGCCTGCCGAACCGGAGCTCGGCCGCACGCTCCAGGTCTCCGTCGCGCTCGGCCCGCTCGAACTCCCCGTGCGCCGACTCGATCTCGGCCTTGAGTTGCCGGATCCGATCGATGCGCTCCTTCTCCTGCCGCCAGTGCGCCTGCATGCCCGCGCTCTGCTCGCGCAGGTCGGCAAGCTCCTGTTCCAGCCGCTCGAGCCGCTCCTTCGACGCCGCGTCGGTCTCCTTGCGGAGCGCGGCGCGCTCGATCTCGAGCTGCTTCAAGCGCCGCTCGACCTCGTCGATCTCGACGGGCATCGAATCGATCTCGATGCGGAGACGGCTCGCCGCCTCGTCGATCAGGTCGATCGCCTTGTCCGGCAGGAACCGCCCGCTCACGTAGCGATCCGAGAGCACCGCGGCCGCCACGAGCGCCGGGTCCTGGATCCGCACACCGTGATGCACCTCGTATCGCTCTTTCAACCCGCGGAGGATGGCGATCGTGTCCTCGACGCTCGGTTCCTCGACCAGAACCGGCTGGAAACGCCGCTCGAGCGCCGCGTCCTTCTCGATGTGCTTGCGGTACTCATCGAGCGTCGTCGCACCGATCGCGCGCAGCTCTCCCCGGGCGAGCATCGGCTTCAGCATGTTGCCCGCGTCGACGGCGCCCTCGGCAGCGCCTGCACCGACGATCGTGTGCAGCTCGTCGATGAACGTGATGATCTCGCCCTCGGACTCCGCTATCTCGCGAAGCACGGCCTTCAGGCGCTCCTCGAACTCACCGCGGTACTTCGAACCCGCGACCATCGCACCCACGTCGAGCGCGACCACGCGCTTGTTCTTCAGCGAATCGGCTACGTCGCCATCGACGATCCGCTGGGCGAGGCCCTCGACGATCGCGGTCTTGCCGACGCCGGGCTCGCCGATCAGCACGGGATTGTTCTTGGTACGTCGCGACAGGACCTGGATCACGCGGCGAACCTCGTCGTCTCGTCCGATCACCGGGTCGAGCTTGCCGCGACGGGCCAGGTCCGTGAGGTCACGACCGTACCGCTCGAGAACCTGATACTTCTCCTCCGGGTTCGGGTCTGTGACCCGCTGCCGTCCCCGAACCTCGGCGAGCGCCTTGAGCACCGTGTCGCGCTCAACGCCGTTTTCGCGCAGGATCCGTGCCGCTCCCGTGTTGCCCTCGAGCAGAGCAAGCAGCAGATGCTCGGTCGAGACGTACTCGTCGGTCAGCGCCTCGGCCTCGCGAAAGGCTTCCTCCAGCGCGGCCCCGAGCGCGGGTCCGATCCGGACGTCGCCGCCCTGGGCGTACACCTTCGGCAGGCGATCGAGGGCCGCATCGACGTGGTCGCGAAGCGGCTTCGGCGCGACCCCAAGGTGGTGCAGCAACGGATAGACCACGCCTTCGGGGTCGGAGAGCAGCGCGAACAGCAAGTGCTCCGGCTCGATCGCCTGGTTGTTGCGGGCGAGCGCCTGTTGCCGCGCCCCCTCCAGCGCGGCCTGGGACTTCATCGTCAGCTTGTTCGGATCCATGTCGATCGTGGGGCTACCGCTCGCGCGTTCGCACTCGCTCCTTGAGCCCCCACACCCCCTCGAGCCTTCTCGTTGTCCAGTCGTCAATCGTGACGCCGTAGATCGCGTAGTCGCGAGCTGTCCCGTCGCCGGTCGGCATGAAGCCGCGGAGCACCCCCTCGAACCCGAACCCGAGCGCTCCCAGAACCCGGCGCATCGGTGCGTTCACGACGTCGGTCGTCGCCTGTACCCGGATCGCCGCCTCGTGTTCGAACAGGTGCGTCGACAGGAGCGCGACCGCCTCACGGCCGAGTCCCCTCCCGCGATCCGCGGGATCCCACAGCTCGATCCCGATCTCCCACACGCCTGGCGGCATCGCGTGGTCGGAGCAACGCCCCTGGGCGTCGCCGACCAGGCGGCCCTCCGCCTCGACGGCGAACAGAACCTCCCAGTCGTTGCGAGCGCCGGAGCCCTGAAGGCGCGCGCGACGACGCATGGCCTGGCCGTCGTTGGACGGCTCGATCCCGCCACCCATACGGCGCATCGCGTCGTCGATCTCCTCAGGCCTGAACGCTCGGAGCGTCACACGCGGACCTCGGAGCGCCGTCATCCTTCGTTCCCCCACGTGAAGCGCATGACGCTCCGTAGGGGGACGATGTCGGCGGTCGGCTCCTCGCGTCGCGTTCGCGCCGTCAGCTCGCGTTCGAGTCGCGCCGCTCGTCGCTCCATCTCATCGAGCTGCTCACGCATCTCGATGAACAGCTTCACGCCGGCCAGGCTGATGCCCCCGAGCTGGGTCAACTCTTGGATCGCCCTGATGCGGTCGATGTCGCGCTGGGAGTAGCGGCGCGTGTTGCCCGACGTCCGCTTGGGTTGCAGCAGACCCTTCCGCTCGTACATGCGGAGCGTCTGCGGATGCACGCCGGCGAGCTCCGCGGCAACGCTGATGACGTAGACCGCACGACGATCGTCGGACCGATCAGGGCCGCCGTCCCGACGTTCCCGAGCCACGCTCATCTCCTCCTACGAAACCCCGAGCCGCCGCCTGGGCGACTCGTTCTCGGCGTCCTGGAGCTGCTTCAGCAGCTCCTTCTCCGATCGCGAGAGCTTCCGCGGCACCTCGACGTTCACCGTCACGAGCAGATCGCCGTGACCGCCGCGCTTCGCGGCGCCCTTGCCCTTGAGCCGGAACGTCTTGCCGTTCGGCGTTCCCGCGGGGACCTTCATCGTCACGGGACCGTTCAGCGTCGGAACCTCGACGTTCGCGCCGAGCGCGGCCTCGGCATACGTCACGGGCAGGTCCACCGTGAGATCCGAACCCTTCCGTCCGAAGAACGGGTGAGCACGAACGTGAACTTGCACGAACAGGTCGCCCGCCCGCGCACCCGCGGCACCGGGCTCGCCGCGTCCTGTTAGACGGATCCGCGCGCCATCCTTGACGCCCGCCGGGATCTTCACCTGGAAGCTTCGCGTGCGCGTCGTACTGCCGCTGCCGCCGCACGTTGGGCACGGCGTCTCGACGATGCGTCCGGCGCCGTGGCAGCGCGGGCATGTCTGCGACATCTGGAAGAACCCTTGGTTCACCGCGATCTGTCCCGAACCGCCGCATTGAGGGCACGTCACCGGGGTGGTTCCCGGCGCCGCGCCGGAACCGCCGCATGTCTCACACGGGGCCGGGCCGTCGATACGCACCGGGACCGTAACACCCGACATGGCCTCGTCGAACGAGACGGTGACGCGCGTTTCGAGATCGGCGCCGCGTGCAGCGTTCGCGCGAGCCCGCCCGCGACCCGCTCCACCGAACAGCCCGCCGAACAGGTCACCGAGGTCCCCCATGTCGAAGTCCTCGAATCGAACCCGTCCACCGCCGGGCGCTCCGCCGGGGAAGCCGCCGACGCCGCCCCCGCCGAACCCCGATGCCGCCATCTCGCGTACCTGGTCGTACTGCTTGCGCCTGTCCTCGTCGCCGAGGACGTCATTCGCGGCGGAGATCTCCTTGAACTTGTCTTCCGCGGCTTTGTTGCCCGCGTTGCGATCGGGATGGAACTCCTGCGCGAGCTTGCGGTAGGCCTTCTTGATCTCGGCGGCGGTCGCATTCTTCGGCACACCGAGGACCTTGTAGTAGTCCTTCTCGAACCACTCGCGGCGGACGTCCCCGTTCATGGGCGGAGACCCCGTTACTCGCGCTCGACGCGAACGCTCGCCGGGCGGATGACGGAACCGCGCAGCTTGTACCCCTGGCGGAAGACTTCGGCGACGTGCGGCTCGCCGTCACCCTCGCCGGTCTGCATCAGGGCCTCGTGCTCGTTGGGATCGAACGGCTTGCCCTCCGCCGCGATCCGCTCGAGGCCCTCCGAGCGAAGCGTGTCCGCGAGCTTCGCGTACACGAGCTCCACGCCCTTACGGAAGCTCTCGAAGTCCGGGCTTCGCTCGGCGGCGATCAGCGCGAGGTCGAACTCGTCGAGCACCTCGAGCAGTTGCTGCACGAACCGCTGGAGCTCCGACTCGACCAGCCGCTCCTGCGAACGAATCGTCCGCTTGCGGAAGTTCTCGAAGTCGGCCTGGAGGCGCTGCAGGTGATCGCGGTACTCCGCGGCCTGTGTCCGCGCCTCGGCCAGCTCGTCCTGCGGCGCGGCGTCCGCCGCGCCGCTTCGATCGGGCTGCTCGGCCGGGGAGGCCGCGCCGGCCGTTCCGGCCGGCGCGGCCCCACCCCCGCCGAAGCGGCGCTTGTCGACGACGCGGACCTTCGGACGGTCCTCGTCTCGCTCGCGCTCGTCGTGCTCTGTCATTACGACGCCTTCACCTGGATCTTCTTCGGCTTGGCCTTCTCGGCCTTGGCCACCTCGATCGTCAGCACTCCGTTGTCGAAGTTCGCGTTCACCTTCTCGGTGTCGGCGGTCTGCGGGAGCGTGATCGCTCGAGTGAACGAGCCGTACCGCCGCTCGACGCGGTGGTAGCTCTCTTCGTTCACCTCATCGGAAAACTCGCGCGTTCCGGTGACCGTGAGCGTCGAGTCCTCGACGGAGACGTCCACCTCGTCCGGCTCGATGCCGGGCAGCTCGAGCTTAGCGACGATCTTGTCCTCGGTCTCGTACACGTCCATCGACGGCATCCACACGCCGCCCGCGCTGGGGCGGAGAGCCTCGGACCCGCCGTACGTGCGACCGAACAGCCGGCTCAGCTCGTCCTGAATCGAGACGAGGTCACGGAACGGATCCCAGCGGACGAGTCTGTCGCTCACTGCTGTCCACCTCCTTCATCGACGATCTCGCCCTCGACCACCTCGTTGTCACCGTCGGTGCCGGGGTTCGAGGGCGCTCCACCCCCGGCCGCGGCGGCCTGCTGCGTCTGCGATTGTGCGGTCTGCTGGTACATCGCCTGCCCGATGCTCTGGAACTTCGCCATGACCACGTCGGTCCCGGACTTGATCCGGTCGGCGTCCTCGCCCTTGAGAGATTCCTTCAGCTCCTCGTTCAGCTTCTTCAGCTCCTCGCGGTCGGCCTCGGGGACCTTGTCGCCCCATTCCTCGAGCGAGCGGTCGACCTGGTACGCGATCTGGTCGCCGGCGTTGCGGGCTTCGGCCGCCTCGCGCCGGCGGTGGTCCTCCGATGCGAACTTCTCCGCGTCGGCGACCATCCGGTCGATGTCGTCCTTCGAAAGGGCCGTGCCGCCGGTGATGGTCATGGCCTGCTCCTTGCCGCTGGCCATGTCCTTGGCCGAGACGTTCACGATGCCGTTCGCGTCGATGTCGAACGCCACCTCGATCTGCGGCATGCCGCGTGGCGCGGGGGGAATGCCCGTGAGCATGAACTTGCCGAGCGAACGCACGCCGGGCGAGTAGACGGTCTCGGCTTCGCCCTGCAGCACATGGATCTCGACGTTCGTTTGGTTGTCGTCGGCCGTCGTGAAGATCTCCGACTTGCGCGTCGGGATCGTCGTGTTGCGCTCGATCAGCTTGGTGAAGATCCCGCCCTTGGTCTCGACGCCGAGCGTGAGCGGTGTGACGTCGAGGAGCAGGATGTCCTTGACATCGCCCTTCAGGACACCCGCCTGGATCGCGGCGCCGACCGCAACGACCTCGTCGGGGTTCACGCCCTTGTGGGGCTCCTTCCCGCCGGTTAGCTCTCGGACGAGCTCCTGGATCATCGGCATGCGCGTCGAGCCGCCGACCAGGATCACGTGGTCGACCTTCTCGATGCCCTTGCCCCAGTCCTTCACCGCGAGCTCGAACGGCTCACGGCACCGACGGACGAGGTCGTCCGTCATGCGTTCGAACTCGCCGCGGGTGAGCTTCACCTCCAGGTGCAGCGGTCCCTCGGCACCCGCCGAGATAAACGGCAGATTGATCGTCGCCTCGGACACCTGCGACAGCTCGATCTTCGCCTTCTCCGCGGCTTCCTTCAGCCGCTGCATCGCCATGCGGTCGGCGGCGAGGTCGATGCCGTAGTTGTTCTTGAACTCCTTGACCATCCAATCGATGACCCGCTGGTCCCAATCGTCGCCGCCGAGCTGGGTGTCGCCGTGGGTGGCCTTGACCTCGAAGACGCCCTCACCGATCTCCAGTAGCGAGACATCGAACGTCCCGCCGCCCAGGTCGAACACCAGGATCGTCTGGTCGTGCTGCTTGTCGAGCCCGTAGGCAAGCGCTGCCGCGGTCGGCTCGTTGATGATGCGAAGGACCTCGAGGCCCGCGATCTGGCCGGCCTCCTTGGTCGCCTGGCGCTGAGCGTCGTCGAAGTACGCCGGAACGGTGACCACCGCCTGCGTGACGCTGTCGCCGAGGTACGACTCGGCGTCGCGCTTCAGCTTGGCCAAGATCTGTGCGGACACCTCCTGCGGCGTCCATCGCTTGCCGTCGACGTCGACGTCCCAGTCCTTGGCCCCCATGTGACGCTTCACCGAACGGACGGTGCGGTCTGGGTTGGTGATGGCCTGGCGCTTGGCCACCTCGCCGACGAGGATCTCGCCTCCCCGGGAGAACCCGACGACCGACGGGGTCGTCCGAGAACCCTCCGCGTTCGGGATGACGACAGGCTCGCCGGCCTCCAGCACGGATACGACCGAGTTCGTCGTACCCAGGTCGATCCCCACGGCTCGTGGCATTCCCTTACCTCCTGCACGATCGCTTCGTTGGTCGACCGGCGGCCCTGCCGGCCTCAGTCACTACCCATGATGGAAGTTGAGCCTGGGACTGTCAACTCTAGGCACGGACGCGAGGGCCGGACCCCCGACCGCGGCAGCTCGGGGGTGCCGACTGGACGAGCGCTACGCTCTGGCGGCGGGCCCCCCGGGGAGGCGCGGCGCCATTGTTGGCAAGCGATGAGGCACGAACCGCCCCGAAGGAATCATCCGGATGCGCTGGGTATGCTCGCCACCGATGCTCGCCCGGGCCGCGCTGCTCGTTGCGATGGTGGTCGTCGCGGGCGGTCTCGCCGCCTCACGAGCTCGGCTTCTGACGCGACTGGTTCGACAGGGAAGACCCGTCGAACGGTCGAGCGACCTGCCGGTCCGCCTCGCGCGCGAGGGCACGCGCGTGCTCGGCCAGCGGAAGTTGTTCCAGCGGCTCGTTCCGGGGTTGATGCACGCGCTGATCTTCTGGGGCTTCCTCGTGCTGCTCACGACGATCGTCGAGGTCGGCGGCCAGGTCGTCGATCTTTCGTTCGAGCTCCCGCTGATCGGAGGAACGCGTTGGCTCGTCCTGGTTCAGGACGTCTTCGCAGGCGGGGTGCTCGTAGGGATCGGGCTTGCGCTGTGGATCCGACTCGTGCAACGACCCGAGCGGTTCGTCGGCAGCCACCACGCCGATGCCTACCGGATCCTGGGGCTGATCTTCCTGATCATCGCGACGTTGCTCCTCGGCCGTGGCGCGCGGATCGCGCTCGGTCTGGCCCCCGACTGGTGGTGGACTCCCTTGTCGACTGCCGCATCCGCGCTGTTCGGGTGGATGTCGCCCGGACTACGGCGCGCCGCGATGTGGCTGCTGCTTTGGTCGCACATCGCGTTGATCCTCGGGTTCCTCGTCTACATCGGCTATTCCAAACACCTGCACATCGCGACGAGCGCGATCAACGTCTTCTTCGCCCAGACGAAGCCGCTCGGCTACCTCACCCCGCTTCGGGTCGATATCGAGGCGGCCGAGGCGAACGACGACGTTCGGTTCGGCGCGGCGACGCTTCCCGACCTCACCCGGAAGGAAACCCTCGACCTCTACGCGTGCACCGAGTGCGGGCGATGCCAGGCGGCGTGTCCCGCGTGGAATACCGGCAAGCCGCTGTCGCCGAAGCTCTTGGTGATGAACCTCCGCGACCATCTGCTCGCCGAGGGGCCCAATCTCCTACGTGCCCGCGAGCGCGGAGAGACCGTGGAAGCGTCCCCGCTCGTCCCGGACATCGTCGACGAGGAGGTCCTCTGGGACTGTACGACGTGCGGCGCATGCATGCACGAGTGTCCCGTCGACATCGAGCACGTCGACACGATCGTCGACCTCCGCCGGAACCTCGTCATGGCCGAATCGCGCTTCCCGCCAGAGGCGGGCGGAATGCTCCGCGCGCTCGAGAGCGCCGGGAACCCTTGGGGGATGCCTCAGGCGCAGCGCGCCTCGTGGGCGGACGGACTCGACGTCCGCGTGATCGGCGATGGCGAGCGGGCTCCCGAGTACCTCTATTGGGTCGGCTGTGCGGGCTCGTTCGACGACCGAGCGAAAACGATCTCCCAGGCGGTGGCACGGCTGCTGCAGCGCGCTCAGGTGTCGTTCGCCATCCTCGGGCCTCGCGAGCTCTGTACCGGTGATCCCGCCCGCCGAATCGGCAACGAGTACCTGTTCCAAACGCTCGCCGAGCGAAACGTCGAGACGCTCGATCAGACGGGAGTAACGAAGGTCATCGCCAACTGCCCCCACTGCTTCAACACGCTCCGCAATGAATACCCGGACTACGGAGGGCGCTACGAGGTCGTTCACCACTCGCAGCTCCTCGGACGCCTCATCGATGAAGGCCGCCTGCTGCCGAGCGCCCGGGTGCCCACACGCGTCACGTACCACGATCCCTGCTATCTCGGCCGGCACAACGATGTCTACCGCGATCCCCGTGAAGCCCTCTCGTCCGTGCCGGGGGTCGAGCTGGTCGAGATGCCGCGCCACGCCGAGCGGTCGCTGTGCTGCGGCGCGGGCGGCTCGCGCATGTGGATGGAGGAACGGATCGGCAAGCGCATCAACGCCGAGCGGATGGACGAGGCCGCCTCGACGGGAGCCGACGCCATCGGCGTGGCCTGCCCCTATTGCCTGATCATGCTCGACGACGGCTCCAAGGCGCGCGGCGACGGGACGGACGTCGTCGATATCGCTCAGCTCGTCGCGCGCTCGCTCGGAACCGTCTCTTCGTAGCCCGCCGCCCGGGCGACCGCGCTCCGGCCGGGGGTTCAAGCGAACGCCCCAACCGACCGAAGAAGGACTAGACCGAACGGAGCCCGTGCCCGGTCGTGCGATGGGCGCCGTCCGGACGGCCGACGGAGGCAAGCGGTACGGCTATGGCCAGTGCCAGGCGTGCGGACGCGCCGGAAGGCGCGAACCGTTCGCCACGAACCGAATAGGAGACGAGTGGACGGGACGACACCAGCCGCGGGCGTCGGGGGGGGCGAACCGCCGGATCTTGGCGGCGTCGCGCCGGACGACCCGATCGAACGTGAGCGGACACGTCTTGCCTACGCGATCCACGATGGCCTCACCCAGGTCGTGACCGCCGCCGTGCTCGAGCTCGAGTGGCAGGCGCGTCGGGTCGACCTTGCCCCGCAAGACGCGGCCAAGGCCCTCACCGACGCCACAGCGGAGCTGCACGCCGCGCTCGACGAGATTCGCGCGCTGCTCTCGGCGTTGTCGCCGCGCGCCGATGAAGCACACCGGTCGGTGAACGAGCTCATCGAACACGTGATGGACCGTTGGAAGCTCCGCGCGAAGTGGTCGGTGAACGGCGATCTTCGTGACGTCCCCGGACCCGTGCTCGACGTAGCGACCTCCGTCATCCGAGAGTGCGTGGCCAACGCCGCGAAGCATTCCGACTCGAACGACGTCGCCGTCGACGTTCAAGCGTCCGCCAGCGGCGTCGAGGTTCGGATCGAAGACGGCGGGCGAGGGTTCCGACCCGAAGAAGCCGGCCTCCATGCCGGTCATCTGGGGCTCGAGATGATGCGCCGCCGCGTGGCCGAGGTGAACGGCACGCTCGACGTCCAGTCGTCGCCGGGAAACGGCACGAGGGTCGTAGCGAAGCTCCCCGTCAATCAAGGAGTGACGTCGTGAAGATCCTGATCGTGGACGACCACGCGCTCGTGCGCCGTGGGATGGGACACGTCGTGCGCGAGTCGTTCAGCGACGCGGAGATCGTCGAAGCGAGCTCGGCTGCTGAGGCGATGGAGGCGATGGCCACCACGGGCGCGGACATCGCGCTCGTCGACGTGCGTATGCCCGACCTGGACGGACTCGAGCTCCTGCACGACATGCGCGAACGCTGGCCCAACGTCCCCGTGATCATGCTCACGTCGTTCGATCACGCCCACTACGTCAGGCGCGCGCTCGCCGAGGGAGCCGCGGGTTACATGCTGAAAGACGCCACTCCGGAGGACCTGGAGCAGGCGATCAAGGTCGCGCTGTCGGGAGGCGGCAACGTCCTGTCGCCGAGGGTCATCCAGAACCTGTTCGAGACGGTCGAGGGCGCGACCTCCGTCGAGAACGGCGAGACGCATCACCGCCCGACGAGCTCGTTGACGCAGCGCGAGACAGACATCCTCGCGCTCCTCTCCGAGGGGAGGAGCAACCGCGATATCTCGCGCGCGCTGTTCCTGTCCGAGAAGACGGTCAAGGCGCACCTCGCAGCGATCTTCCGCAAGCTCGGCGTGACGAACAGGACCCAAGCGGCCATGGCCGCCGTGGCGATGGGCATCGGTCCCGGTCTCCAACCCGCTCAGTTGCGTGCGGGCACGGGCAGCTCCAGACCGTGACGCAAGCAACGACGAGGAGATAGCAAATCGGAGGACTAGCCCTCCGAGCGTTCTCCGTTCGCGAACTCCTCGAAGAAGCGGCTCGCCGTGGGGCCGCGCTGTCCTTGGTACTTGCTCCGCGTGCGGCCCGATCCGTACGGGATCTCCGCCGCCGTCGACAGCCTGAAGAACGAGATCTGTCCGATCTTCATGCCGGGGTAGATCGTGATCGGCAGGTTGGCCACGTTCGAAAGCTCGAGTGTGAGGTACCCGTCCCACCCCGGATCGACGTAGCCGGCGGTCGAGTGGATCAACAGGCCGAGCCGACCGAGGCTGGACTTTCCCTCGAGGCGCGCGACCATGTCGTCGGGCAGTCGGACGCGCTCGCGGGTCGACCCCAGGACGAACTCTCCCGGGTGCAGGATGAACGGCTCCGGACCCTCGACCTCGACGAGCTCCGTGAGCTCGGGCATGGGCTTTCGAACGTCGATGTACGGGTACCGCGAGTTCGCGAACACCCGGAACTGCGAGTCGACGTGGAGATCGACCGACGACGGCTGCACGCACGTCTCGTCGAACGGCTCGATCTCGATCCGGCCTGCCGCGATCTCCTTGCGGATGTCGATGTCGGACAGGATCATCGCCGCGCGATGCTACCCGCTCGTTGCAGTGGAGACGGCGACCCAGCGTTCGAGCGTCGCGGAAGCGGCGCCGGAATCAATCGATTGGGCCGCGACCGTCAGCCCTTCCTCCATTGACGCGGCGTGACCGCCGACCTCGAGCGCGGCGGCAGCGTTCAGGAGGACGACTTCGCGGCGCGGGCCTTGCTCACCGCCCAGAATCGCCAGGGCGATCTCCGCCCCGACGCCGGGATCCCCACCCTTCAAGTCGTCCGGTTTCGCGCGCGACAGTCCGAGCTCGGCGGGGTCTGTTGAGCGTTCGGTCACGGTCCCGGCGTCGACCTCGAACACTTTCGACGGGGCGGTGGTCGTGAGCTCGTCGATGCCGTCGGCACCGCGGAACAGCTTCGCTCGCGTGCCGCGCCGAGCGAGAACCTCGGCCATGAGGGGCAGCATCCGTTCGTCGGAGACGCCGACCACCTGGGCGAACGGGCGGGCGGGATTCGTCAGCGGACCGAGGAAGTTGAACGCCGTCGGCACGCGGAGCTCGCGGCGCACCGGTGCGGCGTGACCCATCGCAGGGTGGAACACCGGCGCGAACATGAACGCGATGCCCGCCTCGGCGAGGCACCGTTCCACGCCGGCAGGAGGCAGGTCGATCCGGACGCCCAGAGCCTCGAGCAGGTCGGCGGATCCGCAGCGAGAGGACGCCGCCCGGTTGCCGTGTTTGGCGACCGGAACGCCGGCGCCGGCCACGACGATCGCCGCGATCGTCGAGATGTTGAAGGTCCCGGTTCGGTCGCCGCCGGTGCCGCACGTGTCGATCACGGGCGCAGGGGGAGTGACCGGATTGGCGAAGGCGAGCATGGTACGGGCGAGACCGTCGACCTCGTCGACGGTCTCGCCTTTCGTCCGCAGAGCCATCAACAGGCCGCCGAGCTGCGCCGGCGTCGCTTCGCCCGCCATCACCTCTTGCATCGCCGCGGCGGCCTCGTCGGCGGTGAGCGCATCGTGCGCCGCGAGCTTCGACAGGATGTGCGGCCACAGATCCGGATCGCGCTCGGTCATGCGTGGGGCCGGAGGCTAGCAGGGCCTCGACGGGCGGCATGCGACGCCTTGCCATGGCGTCGCCGCTAGACTGAGCGCGCTCGCCCGGGGCGAGCGCGAACCGCGGGCGTGGTTCAATGGTAGAACGCGAGCTTCCCAAGCTCGAGACGGGGGTCCGATTCCCCTCGCCCGCTCCAGCCGACTGACGGGCGCTACCTGGATCGTCGCAGGGTGGGACGACGCGTCGAGCGACCGAGCACGATGGGACCCGTCGGACAGAGCTCGAACACCGGACAGACATCGCATCGGGGGCGACGCGCGATGCAGATCTCGCGGCCGAGCCGGATCAGTCCGACGTGCACCGGAACGCGGATCTCGCCGGGAACGAGCTCGGCCAGGACGCGATGTGCAACCGCTGCGGTCGTGCGCGGCTCGACCCAGCCGAGCCGAGTCGCCACTCGGTGCACGTGCGTGTCGACGGGAAGCGTGTTCCGATCCAACGAGAACGCCAGCACCACCGCGGCCGTCTTCGGCCCGACGCCGGGAAGGGACGCGAGGTACCCCGCTGCCTCTTCGTCGCCCATCTGCCTCAGTCGCGAGAGGTCGTAATGGCCTTCCCGCTCCCGGATCTCGCGAAGGATCGCCTGGATCCGAGGCGCCTTCGTGTTCGCCAGGCCGCCCGAACGGATCGCGTCGGCGACCGCCGGCGCGCCCGCGGCCACGACGTCCTCCCACGACGGGAAGGAATCGCGGAGCGAGGCGAACGCGCGCGAGGCGTTCACGTCGCTCGTGTGCTGGGAGAGCACCGTTAGGATCAGTTCCTCCAGCGGGTCGGTTCGTCGTGGTGGTTGCAGCTCACCAAAATGCCGAAGCAAGCGCGCGTGAACGGCTCGAACGCGCCGCCGATCGATCGCCACGGCGGCAGGCTACGAGGCGGGAGCGAAGCTGCGGAACTGCGTGAGGTGAGGCAGGAACGTGAGCGGCAGCGTGTCCGTCGGCCCGTTGCGATGCTTGGCCACGATCAGGTCCGCGAGCCCCTTTTTCGCCGGGTCGGCGTCGTCGCGGTGGATGAACATGACGACGTCCGCGTCCTGCTCCAGTGCACCGGATTCACGAAGGTCCGAGAGCTGAGGACGCTTGTCCTGGCGGCGCTCGGGGTCGCGGTTCAGCTGCGAGACGGCGACAACCGGGATGTCGAGTTCCTTGGCGAGCATCTTCAGGCCCCGGCTGATCTCGGCGATCTCCTGCTGACGGTTCTCGACGCGTCGCGAGTGGGACATCAACTGGAGGTAGTCGACGATGATCATCCCGAGGCCCTGCCGCCGCGCCGCCAGGCGTCGCGCCTTCGCACGGATGTCGACGAGCGTCACGTTGCCCGAGTCGACGATGAACAGCGGCGCGTCGTGGAGTGTGTCGGCGGCCTGCGCGATCCGGGACCAGTCCTCGGCGCCCACGCGCTTGTTACGGATGGCGTCCCACGGCACTCGCGCCTCCGCGCACAGCAAGCGCATGCCGATCTCCCACCGCGACATCTCGAGCGAGAACATCGCGATCGGGAACCCTGCGTCGACCGCGACG
The DNA here is from genome assembly GCA_035640355.1 of Actinomycetota bacterium. Taxonomy (NCBI): domain Bacteria; kingdom Bacillati; phylum Actinomycetota; species Actinomycetota bacterium. The sequence goes on along the minus strand of DASQWI010000019.1, from coordinate 37,389 downwards.
TTGCGCGCGACGTTTGTCACGAAGGACGACTTGCCGACACCGGGGCGAGCCGCGACGATGATCAGGTTGCCGGCCTGCATCCCCGAGAGCAACGCGTCGACGTCACGGAACCCCGTAGGCACGCCGGCGAACGCTGACTCGCGGTTCTGGATCTTCTCCAGGTCGGTCATCGCCTGGTCGACGAGCTCACGAAGCGACGCGACCTGCTCCTTCTCGTCGTGGCGCGCCACCTCGTAGATCCGCTGCTCCGCCTCGTCCGCGACGCGCTCAGGTTCTTCGGGCGCGGCGAACGCCCTCTCGATGATGTCGCCCGCCGCCGAGATGAGCCGCCGGAGCAGTGCCGTCTCGGCGACGATCCGGGCATACGACCCGGCTGACGCCGGTGTGGGAACTCGCTCGACGAGCTCCGAGATGTAGAGGTGGCCGCCGACCTCGACGAGGAGGCTGCGGCGCTTCAGCTCCTCGACGGCGGTGATCGCGTCGACGGGGTCGCCGCGCCCGTAGATATCACGGAGCGTCTCGAAGATCTTGGCGTTGGCGCTCCGATAGAAGTCGGCCGGCCGAACGACCTCGATGACGTCGGCGATCGCTTCGGCCGACAGCATCATCGAGCCGAGGACGGACTCCTCGGCTTCGAGGTTGTGCGGCGGTACGCGATCAGGCCGAAGCCGACGAACGTCCTCAGCCGTGCGCGCCACGATCCCGCCCCCCTCGCCCCAAGGTCCTCGACCCCGGACCGGCGGGAACCCTAGACCTCGCCCCGTCCGGTCTCCAGCGGAAAACCCGTGGGGAAACGCGACGACCGCGTGGGCACGAGAGATTCCTTGTCACTGTGGCCTTTACCTGCGATTCCCCATGTGGATAACCCTGTGGACAGGTGTGTATCAGGCGGGAATGACAGGCGTGTCATTTGTGGGGAGAGGCACCGTGACCAAGCCGCGGTCCCGGGCACACGACGATCGTGATAGGTGCCGGCGGAACGGTTGCGTCGCGGGCGGCGACGGTGATCGGCGCGCGGGAAGGGGTGCGTCTCGGGCGTCGTCGAGCGAAGCGAGGCGAGAAGGGCCATCTCGCGCAACCCCGTCGGCCGAGCGGAGACGAGCAGCCCGAGACGCGCCCCGACCTCAGCGCGCCCCTACGACTCCGTGCCCGAGACCTCCACCGAAACGACCGGGTCCACCTCGTGGAAGAGGTGGACGCGAATCTCGTGGCTACCGACCGAACGGATCGGCTCTACGAGGTGCACGTCGTGCCGGTCGACGCGGATCCCGGCCTGGTCGTCGATCGCGTTCGCGATGTCGGACGCCGTAACGCTACCGAAGAGCTTGCCCTCCTCCCCGGCATGCGCGGAGACGCGGATCGGTGTCGCAGTGAGGCGCGCGGCGACCTGCTCGGCTTCGGCCTTCGCGGCGTCGACCCGGACGGCGTGCGCCCGCTGGAGGCTGCCTACGTGGTTCACGCCGCCCTTCGTGGCTTTCACGGCGAGGCCGCGCGGCATCAGGTAGTTGCGCGCGTAGCCGTCGGCGACGTCGACGACATCGCCCGGCACGCCGAGCTTGTCGACCGCTTTCTGGAGGATGACCTTCATCGCGTCGAGTACGGCAGCAGCGCCATCTCGCGCGCGTTCTTGACCGCAACGGCGACCTCGCGCTGATGCTGCGAGCAGTTGCCGGTCACGCGACGCGCGCGGATCTTCCCGCGCTCCGAGACGAACTTTCGGAGCGTGGCCGTGTCCTTGTAGTCGACGTACTCGGACCGGGCCTTACAGAAGACGCAGACCTTGCGTTTGGTCTTCCTCTGCCAGCCCTTGTCGTCCTTCTCTTTCTTCGGTTTTCCAGTTCGCTTCCTAGCCTTGGGTGGCATCCAGCGGTGTCTCCTCGCTTCCCAACGAAGCGCCAACCGCCGCCGGCTGCCAGTCCGATCCAGATCTGCCCTGCCGCTCGACCTTGGCGGTCGCCCAGCGCAGGCTCGGCCCGATCTCGTCTGCCTCGATCTCCACGACGGTGCGCTTCTCGCCTTCCTGGTTCTCCCACGATCGCATCTGCAGGCGCCCGGCCACGACGACGCGCGTGCCACGCGTCAGCGACTCGGCCACATTCTCCGCGAGGCTGCGCCAGCCGTTGACGGTGAAGTACGACGTGTCGCCGTCCTTCCAGTTGCCGGCCTCATCCTTGTACCGACGGTTGACGGCTACTCGGAACTTGACGACGGCCGCTCCGTTCGGCGTGTAGCGGAGCTCTGGGTCATCCGTGAGGTTTCCCACGATGATGATCTGGTTCTCGCTCGCCATCTCCATCACCTTCCGTTTCGGGATCCGCTTCCCGGCGGATGGCAGTGCCGGGAAGGGGGAAGTCGCTCGTTCGCCTACGCGGCCTCGCCGCGGACGACGACCTTGAACCGCAACACCTCGTCGGCCAGCTGCAGCGCACGGTCGAGTTCGCCGATCCGAGCGGGGTCCGCGGTGAACTCGACGACGACGTAGTAGCCCTCGCTTTGATGCTCGATCTCGAAGGCGAGCCGCCGCCGGCCCCAGCGGTCGACGTTACCGACCGCCCCGCCTCCATCGGAGACGATGCGGGCGATGCGATCCGCCGCCCCGGAAACGACCGACTCATCGGCGTCCGGGGGCAGGATGAGCATGACTTCGTACTGCCTCAGTGCCCCACCTCCTCTGGTCTGGGCGGCCCCCCCTTGGTGAGGAGAGCGGCGTCTGCGCACCACTCGACCTCTTGGGGGAGCAGGAATGGGTCCGCCCAGAGTCTACCGTTTCGTTCGGGCAGACCGTAGCAAGGGGTACCGACATGCCCTGACCGCAAGCATGGCGGTGCAAGAGCCGCCAACTAGACTTGCTGAACAGCCGTGCACTGCCGGAAGGAGGCGCGAGCGATGGTGACGATCCGCGACCTGCGCGATTGGAAGACGGATGGCAGGCGCTTCGCCATGCTCACCGCGTATGACTTCCCCACCGCGCGGATCCTCGACGAGGCTGGGATCCCGGTGTTGCTCGTCGGCGACTCGGTGGCGAACAACGTCCTCGGTTACGAGGACACGCTGCCGGTCACGATGGTGGAGATGCTCCACCACACGCGAGCCGTCGCGCGCGGCGCGCGGGCCGCTCTCATCGTCGGCGACATGCCGTTCCTCTCGTATCAGGTGTCGATCGAGGAAGGCATCCGGAACGCCGGACGCTTCCTCAAGGAGGGGGGCGCGCACGCAGTCAAGCTCGAGGGATCGCAGATCGAGCTCACCTCCCGGCTCGTCGAGCTCGGTATACCCGTGATGGCACATGTTGGCCTCACGCCGCAGTCAGTGCACGCGATGGGCGGATACCGGGTCCAGGGCCGGGACGAGGAGACCGCGCGAAGCCTCCTCGATCAGGCGCACGCCCTGGAGAAAGCGGGCGCGTTCTCCGTCGTCCTGGAAGGGATCCCGGCGGAGCTCGCCGCCAACATCACGAAGACGGTGCAAATCCCGACCATCGGGATCGGCGCGGGACCGCACACGGACGGTCAGGTGCTCGTGGTGAACGACCTCCTCGGCCTGAACGAACGCCTCCCCCGGTTCGCCAAGGCGTACGCGAACCTCCGCGCCCAGATCGCCGACGCGGCGCGCGCGTTCGCCAGCGACGTCGAGACCGGTGCGTTCCCGGACCAGGCGCACTCCTACCGCAGCTAGGACGCGCCGAAGAAACACGGCCGCGACGGCGTAGGCGAAGACCACCCGATCGGGCCATTCGCGCACCGTGGCGACCTGCCGATCCACTGCTCCAGCGCGCCTCGCGGGTGGCGCTCAGGTGTCGCCCGCGCCGGAACGGGCCATCGGCCCGTCCGAACCGGTACGGCGGGGTCGCCACCCCCTCGGCGGCCCCGCTGTACGCACCCAGGCGCGGCGCGCCGACCGATCGCCCTTGCGATGCGAAGATGCGCTCGGTGCCGACCGCCGTACGACAGATAGGTCTGGGCCTCGTTCTCGCAGCGCTCGCCGGGACGCTGGCGGCAGGGTTCGCCGTCAAGGCGCCCTGCGCGTCGGGCGACTGGGCGGATGGCCGTCAGTACACGAGGCTTTGCTACAGCGACATCGTCCCCCTTCTCCGCGCGGAGGAATTGACCGGGGATCGGCTGCCCTTCCTCGAGGCGTGCGAGGAGACGCAGCCGGGCGCGTGCGACGAGTACCCCGTCCTGTCGATGTGGGCGATGCGGCTCACCGCGTGGGTCTCGGGACCGGACGTGGGGCCGTTCTTCACCGCCAACGTCGGCTTGCTCACGATCGCGGCGTTCGTCACGACGCTCTGCCTGTACCTGATGGTCGGCGGGCGCGCGATGTACTTCGCGCTCGCGCCGACGCTGCTCATCTACGCCTTCGTCAACTGGGACCTGCTCGCGGTGTCGTTCGCCACGGCCGGGACGCTCCTATACCTGAGGCGCAGGGACGTGGCCGCGGGGGCACTGCTTGGGCTCGGGGCGGCCACCAAGCTCTATCCGGCGCTCCTCGTCGTGCCCTTCATGGCCGGACGGTTCCGTTCACGCGAGCCCGACCGAGGGATCCACCTCGTCTGGGCGGCGGCCGCCGCGTGGGCGATCGTGAACGTGCCGTTCGTGATCGCCGCACCGGGCGGCTGGTGGGAGTTCTTCCGGTTCAACGCGGAGCGCCCCACCGACTGGGACAGCCTGTGGCTCATCGCGTGTCACCGCGTCGGAGGGGAGTACCCGTGCGGTGGGACACGCATCATCAACGCGCTGTCGCTCCTGATCTTCGTCACGCTCGTGGCCGTCGTGTGGCGGTGGAAGGCGGCGCGCGACCCGGGGATGGCTCGGTGGACGCTCGGCTTCCCGATCCTGGTCCTGTTCCTGCTCTCCAACAAGGTCTACTCACCGCAGTACAGCCTGTGGCTGCTCCCCTGGTTCGCACTCGCCTTGCCCGATCTGCGCCTGTTCGCCGCCTTCGAGGCAGCCGACGTCGCGGTCTTCGTAACGAGGTTCTGGTGGTTCGCCGAGCTCACAGGGTTCGAGGGAACGCCGTTCGGCGCGTTCGAGCTCGCCGTCCTCGTCCGCGCGCTGATCCTGGTCGCGTGCCTGGTCGCCTGGGTACGCCGTCGCGAGCCGGCACCGGTTGCGGCCGCGCTGCCCGAACACGCATTCGCAGGTGTAACGACGTGAGAACGAAGGAACGGCGGGACAGGGTGGTGTTGGTCGCGGCGATCCGCGACCAAAGAGCGCACCTGCTCTCCGTCATTCGCTACTGCGCCCTCGTCTTTCTCCTCCTCCGGCTCCTCACGCTCGTGGTGGGCGTGGTTGCCGTCGGACTGGTGCCGGCGCTCGATCCGGTCGGCGTACCCGGATGGCCCGCACCGATCGCCGAGCCGGGGTGGCACAACCTGTTCACGGCATGGGAGCGATTCGACGCGCTGTGGTTCCTGCGGATCGCGGACGAGGGATATCGCCTCGGAGACGGCAGCGCGGCCTTCTTCCCGCTGTTCCCGCTCGTCGTCCGCGCGGTGTCGTTCGTCGCCGGCGGTCACCCGTTCGGAGCCGCCTTGGTGGTCTCGAACCTCGCGTTCCTGGCCGCGCTCGTCGTCACCTATCTCCTTACCGATCTCGAGTACGACGAGCGCCGAGCCCGGGCCACCGTTGTGCTCCTCGCCTTCTTCCCGACCTCCTTCTTCTTCCTCATGCCGTACTCCGAGTCGCTGTTCCTGTTGCTCGCCGTCGCCGCGTTCTGGTTCGCCCGTCGAGGCAGTTGGGTGGGCGCCGGCATCGCCGGAGCGCTCGCCGCGCTGACCCGGAGCGTGGGGATAGCTCTCGCCCCGGCAATCGCGATCGAAGCGCTTCATCAGCGCGCCGAGGGACGGGGCAGGGCGTGGCCGGGCCTGCTCGCCGCCGTCGCCACGGCCGGCGGAACGCTCGCCTACCTGGGTTCGTGGGAGCTCCGCGCCGGCGACCTTCTCGCGCCGCTGCATACACAGCAAAGCTGGGAGCGCACGTTCTCGTGGCCGTGGGCATCGCTGTGGGAGGGAACGCGCACGGCATTTCGGTATGTCGGCGACACGAACGGCGGGTACTGGTTGCTCGACTGGCTGATCGTCATCCCGTTCCTGGCGGCGGCCGCATACGCTCTCGCTCGCTCCCGGCCGTCGTACGGCGTGTACCTCCTGGTCACGCTGCTGATCCCGTTGTCGTTCGTCTTCGAGGACCGAACGCTCATGTCGATGCCGCGGTTCGTGCTCGTCGTCTTCCCGGCGTTCTGGGCCGCCGCTGAGGTGGTGGAACGCCGTCGCGTGCCGGCACTGGCGCTCGCGGCGATCGGTACGTGCGGAATCGGGCTCCTCTCGGTGCTCACGGTGAACTGGTACTACGTGTTCTGATCCATAGGGCGCGACATATAGGATTGACCCGCTCTGCCGTGCGGCGGAGCTCGATGGAGGCACAGTTTGGCGATTCGAGTGGCTATCGCGGACGACCATTCCCTGGTCAGGCAGGGCCTCCGGCGGTATCTGGACATGGCGGACGGCATCGAGGTCGTGGGCGAGGCCGCCAACGGCAGCGAGCTCGTCGACATGATCGAGCGCGAGGCTCCGGACATCGCGCTGGTGGACATCCGGATGCCCGAGATGGACGGTCTCGAGGCCGCACGCCGGATCCGTGACAAGTTCCCCAAGGTCGGCGTCATCATGCTGACCGCCTACGACGACAGGCAGTTCGTCGTCGAGGCGGTTCGCTCGGGAGCACGTGGCTACGTCCTGAAGGCCCGAGACGCCGAGCATCTCATCCAGACCGTTCGACTGGTCGCCGGCGGGAATATGGTGATCGACCCGCAGCTCGTCGTCGCCCTCGCCGAGGAGCTCTCTCAGGCGAAGGAACGCGACCGCCGCGCCGAGACGCTCACCGCTCGCGAGATCGAGGTGCTGCAGCTTCTCGCGTTCGGCCACACCAACCGCGACATCGCCGAGCGCCTGTACATCTCCCCAGACACCGTCAAGACACACCTGGAGCACATCTTCGAGAAGCTCGGCGCGTCCGACCGAACGGCGGCCGTGGCCGAAGCGCTCCGCCGGCGCCTTATCGAGTAAGACCGGGTCCCCTCTCCGGGGTGTCGACCGATCGCCCTCCACGCTACAGCAACCGGCCGTCCGGCGTAGGTCGCTCCTTGCGCCAGGCCACCATCCCGGGTGATGGAGTCGGCATCGGCGCTGCGCGATGATGACGGCTTGATCATGTCCACGCGGTCCATCCGCTCGCACGTCTGGATCGTTCCGTCGGTCCTTCTGCTGGCCGGCGTCGGCGTGGCGCTCGCATATACGGTCGCTCCGACCGACATCCGTTCGACCGACGGCGCGCCGGGAACGATCGTCGCGGGATCGTGCGTTCTCGCCGCGACGGCGATCTTCGCGAGAGCGCGTCGGCCGCGCGCGTGGCGGACAGCGAGATGGCTCGGATTCGGTGTGCTCGGGCTGGCCGCGCTCGGCGTCTCGTTCGCCATCATCGACGTACGAGGCACGTCGCCGATGCAGCCGTCGCCACTCGACATCGTGTTCGGAGCCGTCGCCGTTTTGTTCTTGGTCCCGGTCGTCCAGGAGTTCCGCAGTCACGTCGACCGCGACACGCGCCGTGAGATCGCGGCCGACGTCGCGCTGATCACCGCGGCGGTGGGCACGATCGTGTACCTGATCATCCGGCCGGCGAACGCCGACGTCGGCGTCTCGCTCGCGGCAGCCCAGCTCGCCGCGAGCGCCGCCGCGGCGTTCTGCTCGTACGGCGCGCTCGCCATGTGGCTACCGTCGGCCCCGCACGTCGGAATGTTCGCCGCCGTTGCCGGCGCGGCATCGGCCGTGCTGACGTTCGCCGGCGACTGGGTCGAGGGCTCGTTCGAGCCCGGCCGCGCCGAGATCGACGTCCCGATCGCGCTCTCCAGCCTGTTCATCGCTTTGCTGATCACTGTGGTTCCCCGCGGCGTGTACGAGTACGCGCCCGAACGACCCACGCGGTACGGACGTGCCCTCCTCACGACGCTGTCGGTGACGACGGCGTGCGCCGCCCTCGGGTTCGTCGCGACCTACGAGATCGAGGGCCACGTGGGACCCGTCCAGGCATCGGGATTGATCGCCATCCTCGCCGTCGGCATCGGCGTAAGGATCCTCGTCAACCAGGTCCGCGGGACGCATTCGCAGCGTGCCGTGCAAGACGCGCTCGAGCAGAAGGAAAGCGCGCTGCGGGAGACAGACAAGGCGCTGGCGCGCCTGCAGCGAGCGAACGAGACACTCCGCGAGTCCGAGGAGCGCCTTCGCACGGTCTTCGAGGCGGCCGTCGACGGCATCGTCGAGCTCGACGACTCGGACGTGATCGTCCGAGCGAACGGCGCGTTCTGCCGGATGATCGAACTCCCGCAGTCGCTCGTGGAAGGGCAGGCGTGGACGGCGCTCGCGGGGTCCATCGACGCTGACGAGTCCTTCGGCGCGCTTCCGGCGACGGGTCAGGGGACGCTGCACCGCGAAGGCCACGCGGTGTACGTCGAGGCGCGCATGTCGGAGATCCCCGGCGATCCACCGCGACGCCTGCTCCTCGTGCGCGACGTCACGCCGGCCCGAGTGGCGGACCAGACGATCCGCTCGCTGTTCAAGTTCCTGCAGGATCGCGACGAGGACCGCACCCGGATCATGCGCCGGACCAACGCGGCGATCGAGAGCGAACGCAACCGCATCGCGCGCGACCTGCACGATGGCCCGGTGCAGGGTGTCTCGGCCGCGTCGCTGTCCCTCGAGGCCGTGCTGCTCATGCTCAGAGCAGGCGAGACCGAGGACGGCGTCGAGGTCCTGTCCAAGGTTCGACGAGAGCTGTCGGAAGAGGCAGACAACCTGCGCCGCCTGATGTCCGGGCTGCGGCCACCGTTGCTCGAGGAGCGGGGACTGATACCAGCGCTCCGCGAGACGCTCGACAAGCACGGACGCGACAGCGGCGTCCGCGCGGAGTTCGTCGGCAAGGAGATGGCCGACATCCCACAAGATCTCGAGACGCTGGCGTTTCGGATCGTCCAGGAGGCGTTGTCGAACAGCGCGAAACACGCGCAGCCGACGTCGGTGACGGCGACCGTCGAGGCCGTGGCCGGACAGCTGCGGATCGAGATCGCGGACGACGGGATCGGCTTCGACTCGACCAGGGCACGCGAGTACCTTCAGATGGGGCGGGTCGGGTTGGCGTCGATGCGCGAGCGCGTGGAGCTCGCCAACGGCACGTTCATGGTGCACTCGACGATCGGCAAGGGCACCACGGTGCTCGCGACGTTGCCCCTCGACGCCGTCCCGGGGCCGAGAGAGTTCTCGGTCGGCGAGGCCTCGTAGGGCCCTACCCGAAGCCGTACCAGCCCTAGGGAGTCGGGCTCGGTAACGCCCCGGTTGCCCCGCTCGCTCCGGTCGGTCCCGTCGGCGCCGGCGTCTGGGTCGGTTGGGGCAGCGGCTCCTGTGTGGGCTCGGGCTTGGGCTCCTTCGTTGGCTCCGGCTCGGGCGTCTCGGTCACGGTCGGCGAGGGCTGCGGCGAGGAGACCGGGGTGGGCGGACTCTGCGTGTACCCCTCGGTCGTCGGCGTGGCGAACTCGCGAACGCGCATGCCCTCCATAGCGGAGAGCATGAAGTCGTGCCAGATGAGCGCCGGGAGCGTTCCCCCGTACACGACCGAGTAGCCCTCCACGTTGTACAGCTCGATCTGTGCCTCGGCGTATCCGACCCACACGCACGTCGCGATCTGCACGGTGTATCCGCAGAACCAGGCGTCTCGGAACTCCTGGTTCGTCCCGGTCTTGCCCGCGGCCGGCCACGGGATGATCGCGTTCGTCCCGGTCCCGCTGGAGATGACGGTCTGGAGCGCCGAGGTGGCCAGGTCGACATCGTTTCGGTCGATGACTTGCTTACCGTTCTCCCGGATCGAGGTCGTCTCGCCGTTCGGGTCCTCGACGCGAAGCAGCGGCGTCGGCCGGTGATACTCCCCGCGCGAGGCGAGCGTCGCATACGCGCTCGCCATCTCGAGCGGGTTGACCTCCTGCGTGCCGATCGCGATCGAGCAGACGGGCTGAAGCTCCGAGCGGATCCCCATTCGGTGGGCCACGTCGACGACGGCCTCGGGGCCGACGGCCGGCGCGATCTGTGCGTACACGGTGTTGACGGAGTTGGTCGTCGCCGACAGGAGTGTGAAGTACCCGCTCGTCGAGTCGCCGGCGTTCGATACCTGCCACGGCTCGCCGTCCGTGTAGCAACGCGGATCCTGGATCGTGATCGACGACGGTCCGTTCCATCCCGACGTGAGCGGATACCCCTGCTCGAGCGCGGCGAGCAGCGTGAACGGCTTGAATGCCGAACCCGCTTGCCGGCCCGTGCCACCCTGGCCGGTCGCGAGGTTGGTGTGCTCGCGATTGAAGTTCTTGCCTCCGTACATGGCGAGGATGCCCCCGGTGCGGGTGTCGATGGCGACGAGCGCGGCATCGGGCGTGTTCTCGTCGTTCAGGTACTTGCCGACCGCGGCTTCGGCCGCGTTCTGCATCTGCATGTCGAGCGTCGTTCGCACCTGGAGGCCGCCGCCGAACACGATGTCCTCGTTGTCGTCGTACCGGTCGAGCAGCGTCCTTCGAGTGTGGTCGAGGAAGTAGCCGAGCTTGCCGGAGAAGTTGAGTCCGATGTCGATCGGGTTCACCTTGACGTCCTTGTCCATCATGGCCTGGGCTCGCTCCTCGGAGAGGTAGCCGTCGATGACCATGCGGCCGAGCGCGTAGTTCCGTCGCTCGAGCGCCGTCTCTGGCTGGTCGACAGGGTCGTACAGCGACGGCTTCGTGATCAGGCCGGCGAGCGTGGCCGACTCCAGGATCGTCAGGTCTTTCGCGTCCTTCTGCCAGTACGTCTGCGCGGCGGCCTGCGCGCCGTACGCGCCGCGACCGAAGTACACGGTGTTCAGATACTTGGCCAGGATCTCGTCCTTGCTGAACTGCTGCTCGACCTTGACGGCCAGGAGAACCTCACGGATCTTCTGCTCGATGTTCCGTGCCGGGACGACGTACTCGCTGTCGCCGGTCTCCGGATCCTCTACGTACTCGCCGGCGTAGACGTTCTTCACCAGCTGCTGGGTGATCGTCGACGCGCCCTGGACGACCTCCTGGCGAACGAGGTCCGTCCAACCGGCGCGCAGGATCCCGACGGGGTCGAACCCCGGATGGTCGTAGAAGCCGCCGTCCTCGACGGAGATCACCGCGTTGCGCAGATGCTTCGGCATCTCGGAGAGCGGGATGATGGTTCGGTCCACGCTCGCGTGCAGCGTAGCGATCTGGTTGCCGTGACGGTCGTAGATGTACGTCGTTTGTAGCGGCGGCGGCGTCTTGGGTAGCTCGAGCCGTGAGTAGATCCAGATCAGCGTCAGCAGGACCAGCAGCAAGGCCCCGGCGGGCGCGACGATGAACACCCACCACCAGCGCTTCAGCCAGCCTTTGAACCCCTTCAGCTGTGGGCGCTTCTTGTGGGGGGCGTGCTTTCGACCGTTCGTCGCGCCGGTCCGGGTCCGTTCGGTGCCGACGGCCACGTCAGGCCTGAGTGTAGCCACGGCGTCACGTTTCCCCATATGCGACCTGCGGAAACGGTGTGGCGATGCTGTAGCGGTCGAGGGTTCTCGGCTAGACGGCCCGAGCCACGAAGGCCTCGGACAAGTGGTTCCACTGGCACTCGGTGCACACCTCGACGACGTAGCACCAGGAACCCGGACGGTCGGCGGCCATGGACAGGCCGACGTCGAGCGGCCACACGCGGCCGTTCTCCCGCTTCAGGCCGTCGCCGAACACGAACGCGAGGAGTCGCAGCTTGGCCTGTGCGCACACGGGGCAATCGCGTCGGGAGTTCTCTCCCACATTGCGAGCCGCGCGCATGAGCTCTGGGTGAGCGTCGCAGATGTCAGAACGCGAGAGCAGACCCGTACGCACCTGCCGCAGCAGGGCGCGTTTGGCCAACGTGTAATCGACGGTCGCGAGGAGCGCTCGCTTCCCTCGTTTCGGCCAGGCTGCTCGCATCGCCATGGTCCGGGCATCGTACACCCGGCCGGTGTCAGGGCGTCCGGCCGTCAGGCCGGCAGATTGACGACGGCGCGCGCACGCGCCTCGACGACTCGATCGTCGGTGAACAGGAGCAGCGGTCCGACCGCGGCGTGCACGGTGACGACGGCCTCGAAGGTGTCCTTCGAGCAGGAACACGACACGAGGGTGACCGCGTTCCGGGTCGCATACTCGCGCGCGACGTCCTCGGGCTCGATGTCGGAGGGAAACGCGAGCTCTTGCGCCGCTGCCAGCGCCGTGAAATCGGCGGCGGTCTGCGCAGAGGCGGCAACCGCGACGACGCGCGCCAGATCAGCGGCGCCCAGCGAGAGCACCACGAGGGCCGCGAGGATCGACGCAACGACGATCGAGACCGAGCCGCGTTCGGAACCCACCCTCACCCGAACTCCTGGCGAGCGGTTGCCGATGTCGTGAACGTGACGGTCGGTGGCAGGAGGCCAGGAACCCACTCGGAGAGCGGCGTCGCCTCATCTGGAGCGCCGAGTTCGTAGCATGCGTGTGATGGCGAGATGGCAAGTAGAGCTCAGAGGAGATGAAGCAGATCTTGAGTTGTTGGTCACCCTGTTCAAGTCCGCCGATGATGAGATCGTCCGGGACGGGGACTCCATACTCCTCGAGTCCCTTGAGCTCGAATCTCTCGAGCACAGCTCCGACGTCTACGGTGCCGCCAAGGACATCGTGACGCGAATCAACGGGGCGACACGGCTCCAACAGCGGAACTTCAAGAACGTGACAATCGGATCGGTTCACGAACAGAAAGCGGACGGTACCAAGGCAACAAACGTCTTCGTAGAGGCGGCCACGATTGAAGTTCACCCCGTCGTGTTTCCGGCAGCCATAGTCGGCGGCGCTACGTCTGAACCAGTCGCGAGTCCTGCCAGCCGCTTCGCCAAGGCAGCGGCCCGCGACCGGGACGCGCAGGAGGCGCTAGATCTTTGGGCTAACGAGCCGCACAACTGGGTGAACCTGTACAAGGTGTACGAAATTGTCCGGGCGCGGAGCGGGCTGGGGGCGAGCGGTATCAGTACCAACGAGCTGAGTCGATTCACGCACACTGCGAATCATGAGAAGGGCGGGGGTCGAGGTGCTCGGCACGCTCGACGGGGCACCGACCCACCGAAAGACCCAATGCCCGAGCGGGAGGCTGACGATCTCGTCAGTCGCCTACTAGAGGCCTGGCTGCTGTCGCTTTGACTTGGATGGATCTTCTGCTCGCTATACGGGTTCGACGGGGAGATACAAGGAGTGAGCGCTTCGCTCGAGGAAAGCCCGAACGCGCTCGTGCACGTCGGGCGATGGGTTCCGGACTGTCACTCGAGCGTTCTTCGAGCCCCGGTGGATCCCTGCGCGAAGCAGCGTCCGGATCTCGGCATCGTCATCAGGCATGGAGTAACCAACGATTTCCAGGGCCTTTGCCCGACTAAGCGCGCCGTATGCGTCTCGCCAGACATCTCGTAGAGGTCCGAGATCGCCGGCCTTGCCTCGGACCATCGTCACCATGTGTGGATCGATGGTCCTGCTTCGCAAGACGTTCCAGGCTGACGACCAACTCTCCATACAACGCGTCCGGAGGAGGAGTTCTGGCTCCTTGTCGCGCAGCTTGTCGTTGAGAGCAAAAGTATATGGATGATCTACGAAAAGGACCTCCTTTAGCCACGCGTAATCGGCTTTGGTCAGATTCCGCTTTGCGTTGCCGGCCGTACACCAGTCAATGGAGCCGTGCAGCTTCAAGAGGAGCAACGTGCTATCAGCCGGGGATCCGCAGAGTCGGACAGGAACACCGATTACTTGTGCAGTTCGTTCGATCAAGGGGTCCCAGTTCGAGGTAATGACAATATTCCCGGGCTGGACTATCTGCTTCAGGTACTCGCGATTGATAAGGCGGGCGTCGTTGACGTCGCGGGTGCCTTCAAGAAGGACCCGCGCAATTGAGACCTTGAGAGCACGATAGAGATCTGGCGCGTCAGTGAATCCCGTTTCCACGAAGCCCGTGCCGACATCAAGGAAAGTCCTCAGCGTCGAGAAGAAATCCACGACTCCCGGGCGAAATCCGGCATGGACGGCGTCCGGATAGAAGAACTTGAAGGCTTTGAGCAGTTGCTCCTCTGTGACCGAGGAGCGGTTCTCCCTTGCCAGCGCCAGAACGGCGTCAATCAAGGAAGGCGTATTTGGCAGGCCTGCTGTCGACGAGAGGCCGGCACCAACGAAATAGACCTGTCTGTTCCGTTCCGGCGGCGGCACGACTCCCTCACCCCTATGCGCATGTAGTCAACCCGTGATACTGCCTCGAATCCACCCCTCAACGCACGCGCCGGCTGACGCGCCATTCGCTCTTCCACTTGAAGGGTCGTCCCGACGATCCGGTGTACGTAGACGGCGTAGGAGGGGCACCTTCGCCTCTACTCAGACAGGTACCCGTCCGCCCTGATCGACCAGCTCCACCCCGTCGGTCCGAAGATCGAGGCAGCCCACATGGGCCGCTACGATCCACCCGTGATGAAAGTCACGCTGGACACGAATCTTCTCTTTGAGTATTGGAGGGACCGGCCGAAGAAGGCCCTAGTAGAGAGATTGTTGGCACTCGCGGCCAATGGCGACATCGGCCTCGCTATCACCGCACGGGTACGAGAGGACATTCCGGATGAGCCGTATGCCAGCGGCATCAACGCCCTCGATGAAATTGGGGTTGAGGAGACGGGTTCGGTTACCAGGCTTGGCAATTGGGTCCTCGGGAGAGATCAACTGGGTTCGGCGGGGTTCGAGGACTTCCGACTCGAACTCGAATCGGCCTGGGAAGAAGGCGATCCCAAGCTTCCTGACTGGCGAGACTGGGACCATCTACACGCTCATATGCTCCAAGGACGGACGGTCTTCCTTACGTGGGATGGCGCGATGCTTCGGTTGAGAGAGATCCTCGATGCGCGTTTCCAGATTCGGGTTCAGACTCCGGAGGATTTCCTCATCGAGATTGGCACAGACGACAGTCAACATGGCCACTAGTAGGCCTATGGCGGTGACCTCGCGCCCTACGATGGCGCGTTCCAGCGGGCCACAGCTATGCGCATTGGGCTACGACGGGGAGGTCTCAGGTGTGGCGAAGCATCACGTTGCGCAACTTCAAACTCTTCGATGAGCAAGGTGTAGCCGTCGACCTCCGGCCAGTCACGGTTCTCATAGGAGCTAACGGTGCCGGCAAGAGTTCTGTCCTTCAGGCTTTGGCGCTGCTCAAGCAATCGAAAGCAAGCCAGACCCTAATCCTGCAAGGACCACATCTCAACCTTGGCTCGTACCGCGACGTCGCACACAACCAGAACGAAGACTTACGGATGGGCATCGAAGTCTCAGCAGACTACGCCCCGGCTGACTCTGACATTGCTGAAATCCACCCGATGTTTGATGCCGGTTCATTCGACTACAAAGCGGAGTTCGTTCGCGGTGGAGCGCTGCAAACGCACTCTGGGACGCTGAATGGGGAACGTGACATCGTTCTACAGGGGGAATGGGACGCGCGAGTGGCGTCACCTACCTTCCCCTTGCCGATGCGGGAAGGTATTGGTTATCAGCTTGCTCCGATTCAACAGATTTCCATTCCTTTCCAAATCAACTCGGTGTCGGTGCCTCCGGACGACTATCTTTGGACGAGGGTCACTGAGCAACTCATCAGCCGTCTGCACACGGTGTTTTCGCTCCTCGAAAAGACATACCTTGTACCGCCTATTCGCGGTCTTGATAGGCCGTCGTACGGCGTGTTGCCTGGCATCCCCGAACTCGACTACCCGGCTGGCTGGGGGCCCGAGTCACAAGCAACTTACGTGGTCAATGCGTTCGCGTACCAACCGGAGCTGTCCGCTCACGTCGCACGTTACTTGCAGGAAGTACTAGGTCCGGACGCGTTGCAGATTCGCCCTCGGTTGGCTCCAAACCAACAGGTGTCGGCAGAGACTTTCGTCGAAGGTATCAACATCAACTTGGTGAACGAGGCCTTCGGTCTCAATCAGCTACTCCTGCCGCTCATCGGGTTCGCGAGAGCTGGCGAAGGGTCAGTCATAACAATCGAAGAGCCAGAGATTCACCTGCACCCCAAAGCACAAGTCGCCCTTTGCGGACTGTTCGTAGAGCTGGTGAAGGCACGAAGGGGACAACTGATCCTGACAACTCATAGCGAGCACATCATCATCGGCCTGCTGAACGCCGTGACAGCCCGGCGATTGCCGTCGACGGAGATCTCCATCTATGAGTTCAGTCGAGTTAACCAAACAACCCGCGCTCGGCGCCTCGAAGTGAACGAGTTCGGCCAAATCTCGGGTGGCTTAAAGGGCTTCATGGACGTCGACATTGAGAGCCTGAACGACTACCTGAACAGCCGCTTTGGCCAGAGAGAATGAGTAAGCATCACTTCGTGCTGGATGAGAACATAGTTCGGCTTGCTCAGTTGCAGGAGGACGACAAAGGCAAGAGCAATCCAGATTGTTTAGAGCTTATCCTCCGAATCGACCGGAACTGCCACTCTCTCGTCTTCCCATATTCGGCGTGGAAACGCTACGTACGCCATGTAGAGAGCCTTCCTCAATCGAAACTCGCTACTCCTCGGGTCCTTGCCATACTTGCCGCCCTTCTTCTCAATGCGGACAAGGACCATCGATTCCTGAGCGATGACGACCTTCCGCCCGTACCGGAGGCGGAGGATGTTGTGAAACCTGCGGACCTACCATTCGTTCAAGCCGCTGCCGCGGTGAATGGAGCGATTTTGGCGACGACGGATGGCCCTCTGCGGATTCGGGTCGCAGCGGCGGGTATCGACACCAAGTACTCCTTCATCGTTGAGGAGCCTGCCGTTGCCGTAAAGCGTGCCGGGCCGTAGCGATCGTTGGGGTATGAACACCTTGGCGCCGTCAGTTCGATCAACGGGAGTCGCGCAGCATCCCAATGACGAGTGCCCTCGCGGCGCGATCATCCTCAAGATCGATTAGCAGCTCGCCAAACATCCGCGTCCTCGGCTCGCCCCAGTACTCGCCGATCCTTCCGGCCCGCTCGAAGTCGGGAAGCATGAGGACGTGGAGCAGCTCAGCGCGGGCGGGCTTCGGGAGTGCGTCAAGACGCTCTCGGAGACACTGCTCCAGTTCGGGAAGTGTCGTCACTGCGCCACAGTATCCGAGTCGTCTGACGGTCCACGGTCGCTTCAGTCAAACGAGGGAGAGGTTCAGGGGAGTCGCGGCGAACCGCGATGCGGCGAGACTATGCGCGAGTGGTCGCGCGGACAATCGCCAGAGCGGCCGATTCGCGCATTGAGCACGCCGATGAGTCGCGGGGATGCTTCAATCGGCCGTCCAGGGGCATAGCTCGCTCACGCAAGGTGATGTTCAGCAACGGGAGGATCGATGGCCGAAGTAGACATCAAACGGTTCGATGAAGCGGACGAGACGCGAAGGTTCGAGCACGGAACGTTCGAGCTCGTCACGATCGGCGGCGTCACCGTCGGACGCGCGCGATACGAGCTGGGCTGGGTGTGGTCGGAGCATGTCGGGAAAGCGACACCGCGAATCACTCTGTCAGGTCGAGCACGTCGGGCTCGTCGTGTCCGGGCGCTGCGCGGTGAAGATGAGCGACGGGACCGAGCACGAACTCACGCCGGGCGATCTGTTCCACGTCGCGCCGGGTCACGACTCCTGGGTGATCGGCGACGAGCCGTACATATCGCTGCATTTCCTCGGCGCGACCGACTACGCGAAGCACTAGCTCCTTAACGGCTCCAATTGCTGGAGGTTCCGAGGAACTGTCAGACCCCGGTTCTACGATCGCATCGTGGGTCAGGTCATCGAGCTCTCCGACTGGCGTGAGGCACGTGAGCGCGATCCCGTGGCGCGCCTGGAGCGGGCGATCGCCCGCCTGGAGGCACAGCTCGAGCGCGGGAGCGGCCGCATCGGAAGGCGCGTCGAGGCCGAGCTTCTGGCCATCACCGGAGCCATGACCGCCGGCCTGCAGGACGAGGCGGCCGAGCGCGCCGAGCGTCTGACCGAGCGCCTCGACCACCCTTCTGCCCGCCTCTCGAGCTAGGCACGGCTCGGAACAAACCAGCCGAACCCCCGGTCCTACGGGCGGACCGAGAGAGATGGAAGAGGAGGCCCGCCCGCGTCGCGACGCCATCCCCGCAGGTCAGCGGGGTATTCGGGCGTGCGCCGCGGGGCTACGCTTGCGTGGCCGGCCGGACCGAGAGGGAAGACGTGCAGGACCCCGACCCGCGCACGATCGCGCGCGCCCGCGAGGGCGACCTCGACGCGTTCGAAGACCTGGTGCGGCGGTACCAGGGCGACCTGTGGCGGTTCGCCTTCCACTTCACGCGCGACCGCGCCCTAGCCGAGGACGTCACGCAGGAGGCGTTCCTCCGAACCTTCCGGTTCCTGAAGGGCTTCCGCGGCGACTCCAAGTTCACGAGCTGGTTGTTCCGGATCGCGCGGAACTGCGCGATGGACGCCATCAAGGCTCGGAACGTGCACTACGAGAAGGAGCCCGCCGCGCCGCTCGCTACGACGGACCCGCAGGCCCGAGTCGAGCTGCAGGCAGCGCTCTCGGCCGTGGGCGAGGAGCACCGCGAGCCGTTCCTGTTGATCGAGGTCTTCGGCCTTTCCTATCAGGAGGCCGCCGACGTCCTGGGGGTGCGCGTCGGGACCGTGAAGAGTCGGATGCATCGAGCCCGGAAGGCCATGATGGGAGCGCTCGCGCTGGAGGAGGACGCCGGTGGATCATGAACGCGCCGAGCGCCTGATCTCCGAGCGCCTCGACGGCGAGCGGCTGTCGTCGCGCGACACCGTGGCGCTCGAACGCCATCTCGAGACGTGTGCCGAGTGTCGTGCGTTCGAACGTGGCGCGTACCGGCTGCGCGATGCCGCGCGGTTCGAGATCGCGCCCGCGGTGCCCGACCTCGTCGAGCAGATCATGACCTCGGTCGAGAACGAGTCATGGTCGCGTCCGGCCGGAATCCGAGTGGTTCGCCCGATGCGTCTGCCGCAACGACGATCGTTGCTCCCGCGAGTGGCACCCGCGATCGCCGCGCTCCTTGTCGGGTTGCTCGCCGGCAGCCTCGTCGTGGGCGGTCCGTGGCGAGATGCGGAGCGCGACTCGATGACGGCGTTGGCCGCGGAGGACGTGACCGACGGAGTCGCCGGTGCGGCGCCGTCGCTCGACTCGTACGCGGCGCATTTCTCCATCGTCGAACGCAACCTCGGGGCAGACGTTCCCGTCCGCGAGATGCGGATGCGCGTGTGGTTCAACGCGCCCGAACAGTTCCGCATGGACGTCGTCGACCGAACGGAATATCCGGCGCATGCGACGCCGACCGATCTGAAACTCGTAGTGAACGGCGACCGCTGGTACTCCTCGGCGCCGACGCCGTGTCCGCTTCCGCGTTGCCCGCAGCGCGAGACGAGCATCCGCAACCGCGCGCCGTTCTCGTCGCACGCGCCGGCGCCGACCGATCTGGTGCTACCGCTCGTTGCGCTCGCCGAACCTGAGTCCTTCGAGGTGCTGCGCATCGGGCGCGCGCTCGAACGCGAGGCCGTCGTCGTCGAGGTGCCGTGGGACCGTGCGTCTTCGCTGTTCCCGTTCCTGTCGATGGGCGGCCGGTGGCGCCCGTTCTTCCCGAACGACCACGTTCGGATCTGGCTCGATGCTGAGAGCTGGTTCCCCCTTCGGTGGCGCGTGTTCCCCGCACGGGGCCCCGCGCGCGATCAGTGGCAGCTCCGGTTCGGGCTCGAGGAAGAGCGCCCCAGGCGGTGGATCTTCGACGTGGTCGCGAGCTCCGTCCGCCTGTCAGCGCCGCCGGCCGACGTGTTCGAGATCCCCTCGACGGCGCGAACGGAGGATCTCGGCGCGCGCGCCGTAGCACTCGACGAGGTCCCGGGCGAGACCGGCTTCGAACCCGTGGCGCCGCCCTCGGAGCTCGGCGGACTCGACCTGTACCGCGTCGTGATCCCCGACGCGACGTCGGACGAGCAGACGCTCGTGACGTACGCCGACGGCCTGTCGTTCGTGAAGCTCGGCGAGACGCGTTCGTGGACCGCGGACTCGCCGTTCGGGCTCACCGACGTCCGGGCCGAGGAGGTCGTGCTCGGCGGGGGAAGCGTGGGCTACTACGAACCGGCGACCGAGACCCAAGGGCGACGCTTGTCGATCCACGCAGCCGGTACCGACCTCTACGTCGAAACCAACCTGCCGCGAGAGCGCCTGCTCGACGTGGGGGCGTCGCTCCCGGTGACGGGTCTCGAGATGCCCGACGAGTGGCGTGCGCACGGAACGGACGGCGCGCTCGTCGAACGGGTCACCCTCGAACAGGCCCGGGCTGCCGTCCCCTTCGAGATCGCGATGCCCCAACGGCTGCCCGCCGGCTTCACGCTGGCCAGCACCGAGATCGTCGAGGTCGAGGGCGACGTCGGCGTGAACCTGTACTTCCGCGATGCTGAGGTGGACGTCGGCGTCGGGACGGTCCGCCTGCACCTGGAGGCGGGAAGGGAGCTTCCGCCGGCGAGCGCCGCTCGGCAGTCGACGGTCGATGTGGGCGACGCCCAGGGGCGGTGGACGCCCGGACGCACGCAGCTCGAATGGATCGATGCCGGCGTGTACCACTCGCTCGACGTGCCGGAAGGGAGCGATCTGCGCCTCGCGGATCTGCTCGCGATCGCCGACTCGATGGCCGGCGATGACGCCGGCCAGGGCTTCCTGCCGGGAGTTCGGTGAACGCACGTGCTGCGGGCGGCGTCGCCGCCGCGCTGGTTGTGGGGCTCGTCATCGGAGCGGTGCTGACGCTCTCGATTCAGGGAACGGCGATCATCCCCGAAGAGCGCGACGTCCCGTCGATGCCGGAACCGATCCTCACCCCTGAGCTGCCCGATACGTTCCTCGCGTGGTCCCCCGGTGGGATGCCCGCCCGCTTCGCCGATGCAGTCGCCGAGATGCCGCAGATCCGCCGGGCGGTCGTGGTCGCCAGCGACAACACGTGGCTCACCAAGTCGTACTCGGCCGACGGCGAGGTCGTCGACGACCCCCCGCCGACGTTCTCGATCCCGCTCGAGGTCGCCGCGGTCGACCCGCGCGCGTACGCGCCGTTCTTGCCGCCGGCCGATCGTTCGGTAACCGTGGCGCTTGCACAAGGCAAGGGAGTGCTCGGAGAGTCGAGCGCGCGACTGCGCGGCCTGACACCGGGCGCGGTGCTGCGGTTCGGCGGCGAACGAGTCGAGATCGCGGCGATCCTCGCCGACGAGCTCGTCGGCGCGCACGAGCTCCTGGTCTCGAGCGAGGTGGGCCTGCGGATCGGGGTCACCCGCAACCGATATGCGCTCCTCGTCCCCGAGGGCGAGCCGACGGCTCATGAGGTGACGGTCGCCGTCAGGAGCGTCCTACCGACGGGGACGCTCGTGCGCGTTCGCGGCCCGGGCGACACACCGTATTTCCGCCACGGCGATGCCGTGCTGCCGCCCGTCAAGATCAAGGAGCTGTTCGGCGAGTTCGCCGCGAAGCCCCGCGAGGGCTGGCCCGCGGGGTTCCTCACGGCCGATCCCGAGTGGGTGCGCACGTACATCGACACGCAGCGGGTGCCGCTCCTGGGAACGGTGACGTGCCACGTCGCGCTGTTTCCGCAGATCCGCGGGGCGATCCGCGAGCTGATCCGTCGCGGTCTCGAGGACACGATCACGAGCTACTCGGGCTGCTGGGCGCCCCGACACATCCTGGGCGACCCCAACTCGGGGCTTTCACATCACGCCTGGGGCATCGCCATCGACGTGAACGTGCCGGAGAACCCGTTCGGCGCTCCGCCGAACCAGGACCCGCGTCTCGTCGAGGTGTTCGAGAAGTGGGGGTTCATCTGGGGCGGCCGGTTCATCGTGCCGGACGGGATGCACTTCGAATACCACCGCCCGACCAAGGACTCGTCGTAGGCAAACTTCGAAGCGAGCGGTGCGCGAAGGGAGCAGCGAACATGCGCAGTCTGCACGTGCCCGAGTACCGGCGACCAGGCCGCCGAGCCTCGGGCATGCCTCCCGCGGCACGACGCGCGTGGGTTTCTGCTCCCTTCGCGGTCACCCGAAGGTGACGTTCCGACCCTACAACGAGGGCGCTCGCTCGCGCGACTCGGTCGACCGGGGGATCTATGCCGCTTCGCGCGCCGCCGTCCGCGACCGGATGACGAGATAGCCGAGGATCGCCGCTGCGGCGACGGCGGCCGCGACGCCGGCGGCGACCCGCGTCTTGGGCTGCGTCGCCGTTCGAACGATCCGAGTTCGCATCCGCACCGGTCTTCGGAAGTCGCGAAGCTTCCACCCGCGCGCCTCTGCCTGGCGCCGGAGGTCCCGATCCGGGTTCACGGCGATCGGATGGCCGACGGCCTCGAGCATCGGCAGGTCGGTGATCGAGTCGGAGTACGCGTAGGAGCCGGCGAGATCGATCTTCCTGCGCTTGGCGATCGCCCGGATCTCGTCGGCCTTGGCCTGCCCGTAGCAGTAGAACTCGAGCTCGCCCGTGTACTTGCCGTCCACGATCTTCGCGCGCGTGGCGATCACGTCCGTCACGCCGAAATGGCTCGCCAGGGGTCGAACGACCTCTTCCGGCGAGCTGCTCACGATGTACAGCAGACGCCCCTCGGCGCGATGCAGCGCCATCAGGTCGAGCGCTTCCTGGTACACGAACGGATCGATGACCTCGATGATCACGTCGCGCACGAGGTTCTCGACCTCGGAATGCTCCCATCCCCTCGTCAGCGCGAGCATGCCGTGCTTGAGACGGTCCATCCGCTTTTCGTCCGCACCGACGAGCGCGTACACCAGCTGCGCGTACGCGCCTCGAACGAGCTGACCCCTTGTGACCATGCCAGCGCGATACATCGGACGCGACAGCGCAAGCGACGACGAGCGCGAGATGATCGTCTTGTCGAGGTCGAAGAACGCTGCCTCCATCACGCGTAAGGGTACGGGAGCCTGCCGACCGATCTCGGCAGGCTCCGCGAGCAGGCTCCGCGCGCGGCGAGACACGCTAGAACGAGGCGCTTCCCGCGCACACCTCGTCGGTCGAGAGGTTCCGCGCCCGGGCGCGGACGTTGTCCGCGCCGGCGTGGTTCGGCTCGACGATCCGAAGCTCGAACGAGCCGCTGGCGCCGCGTGTCGTCCGGGTTCCGCGGAACGCGAGCTGTCCGTCGTGACGGATGCGCACGCGCCACTCGTCACCGACGACGTTCTGGTCGACCTCGAACTCGACCTCGATACGGCCGTTCTCCGGACTGAGCTTGAGCTTCCAGTCGCTCCTGCCGCTGCACGGACCCTCGCGGATCACGTCGCGATCCCCGGCGGACGCAACCGCCGGTACGGCTAGAACGAACAGCGCAACGAGCGAGACTGCCACAGCTTTGCGCATCCTCGACCTCCTCCATCCGATACGGCTCGAACCTACGGGGGTTCGAGGAAACCGCCGGTTAAGGGGCACGCAAGGGCGGATGAAGGCTGCCGTCTCGACCACCGCGCGTTCATGCGACCGAGCGACGGAACGACTTCTCCAGCTCGGAGAACCGACGCGCCGCGACGGCGTTCGGCAGATGCAGGGCCCGGCCGACGGCCCTTGGGATCGAGAGCCGCAGCGTTGCAAGGCCCAGAGGTCGTTGCTGCGGCGACACGGTGAACGACAGGTGCTGCAGATTGCCGACCGGCATCACCAGCGTCCGCCTGACGAACACGCCGGAACGGACGACGGCGATCCCGGCATCGAACGTCGTGCCGAGCGTCCGCCATGACACGATGGCCAGGGCGACAGCGATCGGGATGGCAGCGAACGCGACACTCCCGGCGCGACCGTACGCAACGATGGAGAGAACACCGAGTGCGGTCCCGACCACGACACCCCCTAGAACGCGCGGGACGAGCGCCCGCATCGGCGGACGCACCAGGCCGGCGAGGAGCTCCTCCGCCGGCGCGCCGAGCAGCGATCCGATGAGCGCGACTGCGATGCGCCGGTTGCCGACGGGCAGAAGAAGGCTCGTCTCCTGTTCGTCTTGCGCTTGGCGAGGACGGCCGGCGCTGACCGCTCGGAGCGACGCCAGCCCGAGCAACCATCGCAGGAGGTTCTCCTCCATCCGGATCGCCTGAAGGCGGCCGAGCGGAACCACGGCTCGACGCTTCTCGACCAGCCCGCGAGTGATCGTCAACCGCTCGCCTTCGCGTGTGATCGTGAAGTCCCAGTACACGAGCAACGTCGCGACGATCGAGATGGCGACGGCAACGGCGACGAACGCAGCGCCGATCAAGACGATCCGACCGATCCCCGCGCTTCCCAAGCGGCTCAACAACCGGAACGCCGTCTCCTCCGAGACCGCGTCGAGCCCGTATCCCAGCAACACGGCCAGGACCGCGACACGGCCGCCCGTCACGCCGGCGAGCAGAAGCAGCCGCGGATGAAGCTTGACGAGCGGAGGAACCACAACGTCTGGACGCGGTGGCGCGCCGGTGTGCGCGAGCAGTTGCGTTCGGATCCGTGCGGCTTCCTCGGGCTTGAGCGCGACGAGCGCGGCTTCCGTCTCGCGCCCACCCGCCGCTTCGATCCGAAGCTCCACGACGCCGAACACGCGGTGGCGCAGCTTCTCCACAACGTCGACGCTCTGGATCCGAGCGTACGGGATCACACGACGCCACGTCCCCAGCACGCCACCCTCGACAACCAACGCGTTCTGCTCGAGCCGGTAGCCGAACCTGAAGTAACGCACAACCGACGCGCCGATGCCGATCGCCAAGATGATGTAGAAGATGCGCAGCGACTCGCCGCCTAATAGCAACACGGCGATGATCGGGACCGCGAAGCGACCGACGGTCTCCGCGATCCATACCCCGACGGCCGCAGGGTCGAGCCGCTTGAGGGCGCCCGGGTCCTCAGACGGTGTCGGCGCCTGCAACCCTCGACAACTCCTCGCGAACGCCGTCCGCCTCGGCCACGTCGAGTCCCGGCACTTGACCCGCACGTCCCGCGGCCGTGTAGACGATCAGCCGTGTCAGGTGGAAGAGGCGATCGAGCGGTCCTTGTCTTGTCTCGACGAACTGGATCCGATCGAAGGGGATCAGCGTGGTGATCTGGAAGAGCGCCCCGCGCGCGATCAGCACGTCGCGCGTCCTGATCTCGTATCGCCATCGCCGGTACCGGAGGTACGGGATCAGCACGGCGCCGAGCACGACGATCCCGGCGATCACCCCCGCGATCGGCGGCGGGATCTCTTCCTCGCCAGTATTCAGACCCAGGAGGATCGCGACGACGAACGCGGTAGCGCCCGCGATCGCCCACCACAACAGAAGGACACGTCGATCAAGCCTGCGTGCCGGGCGTTCCACGCATCCGACGCTAACGCCGGAGACGCACCGAGTCAGCGAACCTGCATTCGAACGCGACGTTATCCTCGACGCTGGAGGCGTCAGGGCGCCTGGTGGGCCCCCCGGTCTTCAAAACCGGTGTGCGGGCGAGAGCTCGCAGGCGGGTTCGATTCCCGTCCGCCTCCGCTACGGCGTGACCAGCCGAAACGCGCGAGCGAAGGGAACACCATAAGAACGGTGGGTCGAGACCACCAGGCGGCTGCCCTCGACAGTCGAGGATAGAACTCTTCGGTGTAGCCGGGGCCCGTGTAGCCAAGGTACGGGCCGCTATTCGGGGGTGCGATCCAGCTCATGAGGTCGCCGCCGACGCATTCAGCGAAGTCGACGTTGGGCACGGTCATCTCCAGATGCTTGCCGCAGTAGGCGTAGTCCCATCTTCGCGTTCCGCCTCGCTCGCTGAGCCGACCGCGGGAGCGCGCCGCGCGATCACCGCGACAGCCACTCCCCCACCAGCGTTCCGGCGACGACGAGCCGGGCGTCGGAGCCGTCAGTGCCCATGCTCCACAGCGAAGACTCGCCCGTTCCTCGGTCCTCGGTCCTCGAGAAGAGGATGCGGTCGCCCTGCGGTGAGAACCCGATGATCCCGAGGCTCGTTCCGCGCTCCGCTTCGGTCAGCAGAGTCACCGATCCGGTCGCCACATCGAGGACTCGCAGTTCGTCCGGACGGCCACCGCCGTACGTGGTGAACGCGATCCGATCGCCGGTCCGAGACCATGTGGGGTTCCAGGCGGAGTCTCCGAACACCTCCCGGGGCTCAGAGCCGTCGGACCGAGCGACCATCAGCGACCGGTGGTCGACGTACGCGACCTGCGACCCGTCGGGCGAGTAGGTGATCGTCCACCCGGCACTCGCGGGCACCGGGAGCTGCCGTGGCGCGCCGCCGTCGAGCGGCACCTCCAGGTTGGGAACCATCAACGAGGTGCCGTCCGGCATCCACAACGGGTCGTGATCGCCACCAGCGATCCCGGGCGGGACCGTGAGGCGAGCCTGCCGAACGCCGTCGAGCCCGTAGACGCCGATCGTTTCGAACACGGTGTCCCACACCGCGACGCGAGTGGAATCTGGCGACCACCTGATCTGCCAACCCTCGCCCGGGAACGTCGCAACGACGTTGCCCGCCGCGTCGGTGATCACGACGCCCCCCCACCCGAAATCACCGCCGGAACAATCCGAGTAGCGATAGGCGAGGTACCTCCCGTCCGGCGCCCAGAGCGGCCCCTCCGCCCAGTACTCGCCGACGCCGCCGCACTCGTCGGCGGGAAGGCCGTCCGCGATCTTGACCGCGTTCGATCCGTCCGGATCGGCGACGTAGATGTCACCGTCGAGGGCGTATGCGAGGGAGCCCGAGGCCACCGGAGCCGGCCGGGGCTCGACGGGGGGGTTCGCCGGGATGCCGTCCGAGGTCAGCGAGCGGACGAGGACGATCCCCATCGCGAGCGCCAGGATGACGCCGAGGGCGCCCGCGAGGATCTGCCGGTTTCGTTCCTTGCGCTCGCGCCGACCGAGCAGCCGCTCGAAGTCGCCCCGCTCGAGGTCAACGGTCCGGCTCTCGCGTTCGAGGACGTCCGCGATCCTAGGCATCGTCGACCTCCATCACCTTTCGGAACGCGTCGCGCCCGTGGCGCGTCAGGGAACGGATCGTCGCGTCCGTGACGCCGAGCGCATCTCCCGCCTCCTTCGACGAAAACCCGAGCATCTCGGTCAGCACGAGCGCCGCTCGTTGCCGCGGCGGGAGGGACGCGAGGACGTGCCGGACGGTCTGCCGGTCGTCGGCGTCGGAGAAGTCGTCGCTCGACGGCGTGAGCCCGACGGATCGTCGGATCGCGAGCACGGCGCGCCGATAGCGCTTGCGGAACAGGTTCATCGCGCTCCGGTACAGGTAGCCAACCGGGTCGTCCATCCCGCCGACGCGGTCCCACCGCTCCCACACCTTGAGGAACGCGTCCTGCATGAGCTCCTCCGCCTCGGCACGGTTCCCGGTGACGAGCCACAGCCGCCGGAACAGGCTGCGAGCCTCCGCGTCGTAGAAGGCCTCGAAGGCGCGGGACGCCTCGAGCTGGTCGAGGGCCGCGTCCGAGACGACGATCCGTTCGGTCATGTCAGGTGGATGAACCCACGAGACGCCACGAGCGTGCAAGTGGACTTGGCCCTCCTCGATCTCTCCCCCTCTGGAGGACGGCGTGAAGAGCCGGGCGGCAGCACGCGGCTTGCGGTGCTCACGCCACCTGATCCCAGCCGCAAGCGCTCACCCACACGCACCGACCTGCGGCGTTTGGGTACTTAAAGTGTTCCCTTCGCCTCCACTACGTCGCCGCCACCGGAGCACTCCGCCCGGAGGTCACATGCGCGTGACGGCGGGTCTTCGTTCCCCAAGGCATCTCGCAACGACCAACACCAGCACGCCGGCTCCAGGGATGATCCACGGCGGCACGACGAGACTCACGACGGTCCCCGCGACCGCAACCCGCGTGCTGACGTGCCGTCGCCGCCACAGAACCGCCGTCAGGGCGAGGGCTGCCACGAGCCCGAACCACGGTGCGAGATTCGCCAGCCCGTGGGCCGATGCGATCGCGGGCGACTCGACGAGCTGCTCGGTGGGGATCTGCCCCATCCCCGCTCGGATCAGAGCATCGACCACCTGAACGTTGCCGACGAGGACAAGGGCGTTCGCCACCAGCCAAGCTCCGCACGCGAAAAGGACGTCTGGCTGGCGAAGCGCCGATGGGGTCGACCACAGGAGGATCACGATCAGGGCGACAGCCATGAACGGAGCGGTCGCGCTGCCGAGATGTTCTGCGGCGTGACCGGCGACGTCGTAGCGATTCTCGAACACGAGCTTCTGCACGACCAACGACCCGCCGAGCGCGATAGGGACGAGCCACCAGCGGGAGACCCACTGCCGCCAGCGTTCGTTCCTCACCTGGAGCTCCCTGTCCATCCGTCTTCCTCCGCGGTTCGACCCCGCCATCACCCCGGCTCGACGTTCCCGGTGAAGCCGTCGACCGTCACGAGCATGCCGGTCTGAAGTCGTGCCGTCGCGTCGCCGCAGCCCACGACCGCGGGGATGCCGTACTCGCGCGCGATGATCGAGGCGTGGGGCGGCAGCGCTGACTGACGCCGGCGGATGCATCGGTTCGACGGAGGGCCCTGGGCAATGCCGTTCAGCACTATTCTCGCCCCGGAAGTGTCCTCTTGCGTCGATCCCGTTCGTAAGGAGGTGAGCGCGGGGACGACCCGCACCGATGGGGAGGAGAACCCATGAGCCAGTACCTCTTGTCCACGTACGCCGTGGAGGGCGAGGTCCCCGGGGCACCGAGCACGCCGGAAGAGATGCAAGGATTCATGCAGCGGGTCGTTGCCCTCGAAGACGAGATGGAGGCGACCGGCACGTTCGTCTTCGGTGGCGCGCTCCATGAACCAGACGCGGCGACGGTCGTCCGCGCGAGCGGGGGCGATCTGGTCATGACCGACGGCCCGTTCGTGGAAGCGAAGGAGCACATCGCGGGGTTTTACGTCATCAACGCGGACGACCTCGATGCCGCTTTGGTCTGGGCCCGGAAGGTCGTCGACGCGATCAAGCACCCGATCGAGGTCCGTCCGTTTCGAGCGACGGGCCGCGTCCAGGCATGACAACTCGTCAAGCCCGCTGGGACACCACCGAAGTCGAGCGGGTCTTCCGTGACGCGTACGGTCAGGCGGTGGCGACGTTGGTTCGGATCTTCGGCGACATTACGCTTGCCGAAGACGCCGTGCAGGACGCGTTCGTCTTGGCGAGCCGGCGTTGGCCGAGCGATGGCACCCCACCCAACCCGGCCGGGTGGATCGTCACGACCGCACGGAACCGAGCGATCGATGACCTTCGCCGGTCGGCCCGCGGCAGTGCCCTCCACGAACAGTTGGCCGCGTCAACGGCTCTTCCGGACCCAAACAGCGAGGCGTGGAGAGAGGACGGACCCGTGAGTGACGACCAACTCCGACTCATCTTCACCTGCTGCCACCCAGCGTTACGAACGGAGCACCGCGTCGCCCTGACCTTGCGGCTGCTCGGCGGCCTGAGTGTGGCTGAGGTTGCGCGCTCGTTCCTCGTGAGCGAGCCGGCGATGGCTAAGCGACTCGTCCGGGCCAAGTACAAGATCAAAGCCGCCGGGATCCCCTATCGAGTCCCGGGCGACGCCGACCTGCCGGAGCGGCCGCTCGGTGTTGTCGGTCCTGTACCTGATCTACAACACGGGGCTGGACGACCCCGAGCGGACGTCTTTGCGGAACGAGGCGGTCCGGCTCGCGCGCTCGCTCGCCGGGTTGATGCCCGATGAACCCGAAGCGGCAGGGCTGCTCGCGTTGATCCTGCTCAGTGATTCACGAGTGTCGGCCCGCACGGCGGGGCGTGACCTCGTGCTCCTTCGTGATCAGGATCGGACCACGTGGGATCGCGCGAAGATCGACGAGGGACATGCGATCGTGCGCGCCTGTATCCGCCGCGGCCAACCGGGTCCCTACCAGCTCCAGGCCGCTATCCAAGCCGTCCACTGCGACGCTCACTCCTTCGAGGCAACGGACTGGCGCCAAGTCGTCGCTCTCTACGATCACCTGTTCTCAACGATGCCTACTCCCATCGTCGCCCTCAATCGGGCCATCGCCGTCGCCGAGGTCGAAGGCCCCGGCGCCGCGCTCACCACGCTCGACGCGATCGCATCGGAGCTCGACGGTTATCACCTCATGCACGCCGCCCGCGGCACGATGTTGCGTCGGCTTGGACAGCGAGACGCCGCGCGAGCCGCGTTCGCACGCGCCTTCACCCTCGCAACAACGCAAGCCGACCGGCGGTTCCTTACGCAACAGATCCAGGAGCTTGGCGAAGAAGGACGCGATCAGGAGATATGACCCCGGCGGTCGAGCATCGTACCCAGCCCGGCTGACCTGCGGCGTTCGGGTTCTTGGAGTGTTCCGGTCGCTTCCGCGTGAAGAAGACGGGAGAGAAGCGCAGTGTTTCGCAACTCGCTGATCACGACGAAGTAGCCGGCGACTAGCTACCTAGGTTCATACCGCATCGCGACCGCCCCCGAGCCGAACTCCAGCCGGCTAACGAGCTTCAAGTCGACAGGCTTCGATAGCCCCGCGAACAACGTCGGCCCGTGGCCCACTAGCCTGGGGTGCACCACAAACTCGTACTCATCGATCAATCCCAGCTCCGCCAACGCCAGCGGGAGCTTCACACCTCCCACGAATATTCCCTTACCTGACTCCCGCTTGAGCTGCTGAACGGCCTTGCCCAGATCACCGCGCACGAGCTCCGCGTTCCAGTCGACCCTCTCCAGGGTGCTCGACACGACGTACTTCTTTGCCGAGTTGATCGTCCGGGCGAAGGGTTCCATCCAATCAGGTCTCGCTCCCGTCGGCGCCGGCGGCCGCCACGCTGCCTCCATCATTTCGTACGTCACCCGCCCAAAGAGGAGGGCATCCGCTCGGTCGAGGTTCTCGACCGCATGACGATGCAACTCTTCGTCCGGGGGAATTCCCGCACGATGATCGCAGCACCCGTCCAACGTGACGTTGATGGAATACCGAAGGGGTCGCATCACGTCAGCGTACTGAACAGCCCGTGCGGATTGGTCGCCGGGCGTCGACGTGGTTCGTCCAACTCCGATTAGCGTCGTGCGGGAGACGATCTGTCGCTCACGCGTCCAGCCCGAACGTCCCCGACTTGATCTCACGTCCCGCCCTGTAGGTCGCGATGATGACGCCAGAGCTCGAGACCTCGTGATCGACGAGCTCGAGGCCATCGGGTATCGCGCCTTCGACGAACAGTCGCTTCCCCTTACCCAGGACGACCGGAAAGATGAGCAGGTGGAACTCATCGATCACGTTGTGTGGAAGAAGCGATTGGATCAGGTTCGAGCTTCCATGGATCTGCAGCTCCGGTCCGTCCGATTGCTTGAGGGCCCGGACTCCTTCGACAACGTCGCCTTCGATTAGCACCGAATTGGCCCACTCCAAGGACTCGAGGGTGCGCGAGGCAACATTCTTGGTTGCGTCGTTCATCCGCTTGGCGCCTTGCTCTTCAGTCGCGGTCGGCCAGAACGAGGCGAAGATCTCATACGTCTTGCGACCGAGGACGAGATCGAACGGGGTGCCCATGAAGTCGCTCATCTCCTGGTCCACCTGATCGTCCCAGTAGCCGACCGACCAGCCGCCTTGATCGAAACCACTATCCGGGTCCTCTTCTGGCCCCCCGGGCGCCTGCATGACGCCATCGAGCGTGAGAAACGTGGTTACCTTCAGCTTCCTCATGGCTTCCTCCTAAGTAGGCGAGCACTTGGTGCTTAGAGCGCATCTGGGCGGAGACCTCATCGGTGATGTCGCTCGAGCTCGACCGGTGGGTCCTACCTCTCCTGGCCACCACTGCCTCCGAAACAGCCATTCCTTATGACGCCAACGTAGGGCCGCTGCGCCTTACGTCAACGGCGAACCTTGTGTGTCCATGGATGCCGGGTCGGCTGCGGCGTCCGTTGACAATGGCGCGACCGCGACCCTTATGGCCGGACCTGGAGTGGCTCGGGTTCTTAGAGTGTTCCCCCCGCCTCCGCGTGGAGAGGAGCGGAGAATGATCGTGGAGACCGCCGAGAATCACTTCCTCTCCGCGATGCGATTCATGTGGAACTGAAAGTGGGATCAATGCGCGCGGTCCGGCTTCACGGTGAGGGAGTCAACACCCTCTCGCTCGACGAGATCGACGTACCGAAACGCGGCGCGGACGACACGCTCGTGCGAGTGCACGCGGCCGGGCTCACCCGGGAGGAGCTCACGTGGCGCACGGACCGTCTGCCCGCGATCCCCTCCCACGAGCTCTCGGGCGTCGTGGTCGAGGCGCCGAAGGAGAGCGATCTCGCGGCTGGCGACCCGATCGTCGCGCTGACTCCGTTCGACGCGGACGGCGTCGCCGCCGAGCTCGCGATCGTTCCGTCGGTGATCCTCGCGCCGAAGCCGACGAAGCTCTCCCATGTGGAAGCCGCGTCGCTCCCGTTGGCCGGGTTGAGCGCGTGGCAGGCGTTGTTCGACCACGGGCGACTCGAGCCGGGCGAGAGTGTGCTGGTGACCGGGGCGGTCGGTGGCGTCGGGCATCTCGGAACGCAGCTCGCTCGTGTGGTCCGGCGCGCACGTGGTCGCCGCTGTCGCACCCGGGGCGGAGAGACTCGCTCTTGAGCTCGGGGCGCACGAGATCCTCGGCGAAACGGGCTCCGAGCCCCTCGATTTGGTCTTCGACACGGCGGGCGGGCAATCGGCCGCCGACGGCGCGGGGCGCCTGCGCGAGGGTGGGCGGTTCGTTTCGGTCGCGGAGGAGCCGGCCGACGTCCCCGGCGGCGTAGCGGCGACGTACTTCGTCGTCGAGCCGAACCGGGAGCAGCTCGGGCGCATCCTCGAGCTCGCGGGGAGCGGGGAGATCCGGCCGCTGGTCGATTCTGCTTTCGCACTCGCCGACGCGCGCGCGGCCTTCGAGCGGACTGAGGCTCGCGGCAAGCGTGGCAAGGTGGTACTCCGCGTCGCGGAGGAGTACTGACATGCCGACCCAAGCCGAGAAGGCGACCGCGTTTCGAGCCCTGCACGAGGGCGCCTCGTTCGTGATCCCGAACGCGTGGGACGCGGGTTCGGCGCGCGTGCTCGCGGGTGTCGGGTTCGTCGCGCTGGCCACGACGAGCTCGGGGTTTGCGTTCACGCTCGGCCGTCGCGACGGAGGTGCGGGCCTCGACGAGGTCGCTGCCCACGCGTCGGCACTCGACGACGCGACGGATCTTCCGGTCTCCGTCGATCTCGAGAACGGGTACGGCTCTGACCCTGATGACGCTGCGCGGGCGATCGAGCGTATCGCCGAGGCCGGCGCGGTCGGCGGGTCGATCGAGGACTACGATCCCGCCGGCCACCTCTACGAACGCTCGCACGCCGTCGAACGGATCGCAGCCGCCGTCGAGGCGGCGCGCGCATTGGTGTTCCCATTCACGCTCACGGCGCGAGCGGAGAACCACATTCGGGGCAACCCCGACCTCGAGGACACGATCGAGCGGTTGCTCGCGTTCGAACGGGCAGGGGCCGACGTCCTCTACGCGCCCGGCCTGCAGACCGTCGAGGAGATCCGATCGGTAAGCGAGGCGGTCACGCGGCCGATCAACGTCCTGGCGTTGCCGGTGCTCGGCACGGTTGCGGAGGTCGCCGGGGCCGGCGCGCAGCGGATCAGCGTCGGCGGGCAGCTCACGTGGGTCGCTGTACAGGCGCTCGTCGACGCCGCCACGACGATCCGCTCCACAGGTGACCTCGACGTGCTGACGACGTCGCTCGATCTCGACCGCTGGCTCGGGTGAGCCTTCGCTTGGTCGCGTGGCCGGTGTGATGCCGGCCCGAACGTTGCGATGACCGAGCATCTGGTGGTGATCGCCGGTGGAGGTCCGACCGGGCTGATGCTGGCGGGCGAGTTGGCATTGGCGGAGGTCGACGTCGCCATCGTCGAGCGGCGCCCCAGCCAGGAGCTCGTCGGCTCGCGCGCCGGTGGTCTGCACGCACGCACCATCGAGGTTCTCGATCAGCGTGGCCTCGCGGACCGGTTCCTCTCGGAGGGGACCGTCGCTCAGGTCGCAGGATTCGCGTGGATCCCGTTGGACATCAGCGACTTTCCCACCCGGCACAACTACGGGCTCGGACTGGTGCAGAGCCACATCGAGCGCATCCTGGCCGACTGGGTCGGCGAGCTGGCGGTGCCGATCTATCGCGAACGGGACGTGACTGGCTTCGCGCAAGACGACACCGGAGTCGACGTCGAGCTCTCCGACGGCCGGTCGCTGCGGGCGGAGTATCTCGTGGGGTGCGACGGAGGACGCAGCCTGATCCGTCGAGGGGCCGGCATCGAGTTTCCCGGGTGGGAGCCGACGATCAGCAACCTGATCGCCGAGGTCGAGCTTGCCGAGGAGCCCGAATGGGGCCTGCGCCGTGACGCTCGTGGCCCCCAGGTCCTCACTCGGACGGGAGACGACGGCCCCGTCCGGTCCTCGTGACCGAACAGCGTGTCGGAGCGTCCGGCGAACCCACCCTGCAGGATCTCAGCGACGCGCTCACCGCCGTCTACGGGACGGATTACGGGGTCCACAGTCCCACGTCGATCTCCAGGTTCACCGATGTGAGTCGGCAAGCGGCGTCCTACCGTGCCGGACGGGTGCTGCTGGCCGGCGACGCCGCGCACGTGCACTACCCGGTAGGTGGACAGGGCCTCAACATCGGCGTGCAGGATGCTGTGAATCTGGGATGGAAACTGGCCCAGGTGGTCAAGGGGACATCACCCGACAGCTTGTTGAATACCTATCACGCAGAGCGTCATCCGGTGGCCGCCCGCGTATTACGAAACACAATGGCGCAGACCGCGCTCCTTCGCAGTGACGACCGTATCGAGGCCCTGCGCGAGATCGTGTCCGAGCTGCTGAGCATGGACGAGCCTCGCAAACGATTCGCCGGGATGATGTCCGGCCTGGACATCATCCACTACGACCTCGGCGAGGGGCATCCACTGCTCGGACGCCGCATGCCGGATCTCGACCTGGTCATCGCCGACGGGCCGCTGCGGGTCTACACGCTGCTGCACGACGCCCGGCCGGTGCTCCTCAACCTCGGCGAGCCCGGCAGCTCCGACGTCACCCCGTGGACCGCTCGGGTTCAGGTCGTCGACGCCGAATACGCAGGTCCGTGGGAGCTTCCGGTACTTGGGACGGTGACTGTTCCCAGCGCGGTGTTGATTCGGCCGGACGGCTACGTCGCCTGGGTAGGAGACGGAACCCAGCTCGGCCTGTCCGAAGCGCTGACCACCTGGTTCGGACCGCCCACTGCGGCACAGGGGACGCATTCCAGATCTAGATGACGGGAGGAGCATGATCGCGCACATCGCCATCCACACGCCGAATCCCGAGAGCACCGATGCGTTGATCGCTTCGATGAACAGGTTCGCGGCCGCTGGTCGTTCACAGCCCGGGCTTCAGGAGGTCCACACGATGCGTGACGCCGAGTCCGGCAAGCTGCTCGGCCTTGCGCTCTGGGAGACGCGCGAGGCCTTCGAGAGCGGTGTTCAAGCGATGCGGGCAGCCGTCGATGACGATCCATTCCCGGAGTGGGAGGACACCTCACCCGAGGTGTACCTCTTCGAAGACATCTAGTCGTCGAACGTTTCTTGCGGGGCTCCGGCACCCGCGCCAAGGACAGGCGCCAACGCGTCGCTCGCTCGCCGGTGCGGATCGAGGGAGTCCTCCATCGAGAAGACCTCGACGCGGTTGCGGCCGTTGGCTTTGGCTCGGTACAGCGCGCGGTCGGCGTTGCGGATCAGCCGCGTCGGATCCGGCGCGTCCTCTGGGAACACGGCGATGCCGAAGCTCGCTGTGACGCGCCGTTCACCGAGCACGTCGATGTCCACGATGGTCTGGCGGACTCGCTCCGCGATGACCGCGGCCCCCTCGCGGTCGGTGTTCGGGAGCAGGATGATGAACTCCTCGCCGCCGTAACGGCCGACGAAGTCACTGTCGCGAGCCGTGGACTGCAGGGCCACGCCCACTGCCGCGAGCACCTCGTCGCCGCGGCCGTGGCCGAGCTCGTCGTTGATCCGTTTGAAATGGTCGAGGTCGAGCAGCACGGCGGACAGCGGCCAGACCATCCGCGCCGCCTGCGCCACGACGCGGTTGAGCGTGTCCTGCACCGCTCTCGTGTTGGGGAGGCCGGTCAGCGAATCGGTCGCGGCGCGAAGCTGAGCGAGCGCGAGGTTGCGCAGGTTCGCCAGCACGGGGGCGGCCTGGCCGACGGAGTCGCGCACCCGCGTCGCGTCGAGCTCGTCTAGCTCCTCCGATCGGTTCACCAGGACCGATCCGATCACCTCGCCGCCCACGAGCAGTGGCCGGCACGTCGACGAGCCGTCCAGGGGATGGCACAGGCTGCATGCGATAAGCGGATCGGCGTCGGCACGTTCCATGTGCGAGCGGGCCAGCCGAACGGCGACGCAGTCACGCGGCTTGGCCTCGGCGATTCGTTCGGTGAAGTCGTGGTCGTCGGGAAGCTCGGTCGTCGCCTCCAAACGGTCGGCGCTGTTGTTCCGGTTGAGCACGACGGCCACGCTGTGCGGCACCGAGCGCTCGATGTGGCGCTTGAGAAGCTCGTGCGCCTCCTCCTCGTTCTGGGTGACCTGCAGCGCCTCGACGAACTCGTCCTGGCTGTCGTCGTAGGACTGGGCGGCTTCACCGCGTACGACCATCTCGTTGAGCGCCCAGCCGAGATCCGTGAGCTCGTCGCGGCCTCGCGGCCTGACGCGCTCGTGCATGGCACCCGACGCGACCGTCCCGGCGAACGCCGAGTACTCGCGGACCCGGCGGACGACGCTGCGGATCAGCCACAGCGTCGCCGCGACGGCGACGAGCACGCTACCTATTGCGATGGTCCGGAAGAGGACGACGGACCGAGCGTACGAGCGTTCGGCCTCCGCTTTCGAGTCTCGCGCCTGCCGCTCCTCGGCGACGTGGATGGGCTCGGTCGCCGCCGTCATCGACTGGCCGAGCAGGCCGACGTGCTCGGAGGCGAGGTCGCGTTCGCGCGGCGACTCGATGGTCAAGAACTCCGGGGACGTCGCGTACGCGATGAACTCGCGCCACGTGCGCTCCAACTCCGCTTCCAGCTCGAGGTCTTCCGTGTCGCCCTCCGAGAGGCTCCGGAGGTCGAACAGGAGCCCTTCGACGTGCGGCACGACGCGGTCACGTAGGTCCAGGCGGAGCTGATCTCTCACCTCCGCGTGCCGTTCGGTCACCAGCCGCTGCACGACGACCTCCGCCTCTCGCATGCCCTCGGCGACCTCGCCCACCACGCGAGTGCTCAGGAGGTTGTCCTCGTAGACGCGATCGAGCTCTTGCTTTTGGTTGGA